>NZ_JBFUHJ010000004.1:0-76360 GCF_056402455.1 Paenibacillus sp. P4_A7
GCTATGGAGCTGCCCTATGCCAATGGCGAGTATTATTATCCGCTTGAGAAAGAACAGGCGTTGATGAATTGTATCAAGGTAGGCGATTATGGTACTGCCGAAGCGATTATAGACGAAGTATTTAAGGACAATCTAGAGCAGCGCAAGCTTCCACTCAAACTTGCCAAATGTCTTTTTGTAGATCTTGTCGGTACGATGATAAAAACAATTAATGGAATAAGTGCTATCTATGATAATGCTTTCTTGGAAGAACTTAATCCGATTGACCGACTGCTGGGTTGCCAGACGGTTAGTGAAATGAAGCAGCAGCTAAAAAATATATTACGCAGTATTTGCGATTCTGTAGGGCAGAAGCAGGTAGGAAAACGGGCGAATGACGTTCTTCAAAGAGTTACTGATATCGTAGCGGTCAATTACAATGATGTTAACCTGAGCATTGCTTCCATTGCTGAACAAATCGATATGCACCCGGCCTATGTATCGAAGCTGTACAAAGATGGTACAGGAGTGTCACTTCTGGATTTTATCGGAAAATACCGCATAGAGCAGGCGAAACAAATTATGAAGGAACAGGGCATGAATATGGAGGCCGTCGCTCTGATGGTCGGGTATGCCAACGTTCGTACGTTTCGCCGCGTTTTCGCCAAATATGAAGGGGTTACACCAGGCAAATATTCAGAGACGATTGAATAATTCAAAACGACAAGAGGTCAGCCAGTAACTCCTGGATGGCCTTCTTTTTCGTAATAAGCCCCTTGTTTCTAGATATTGTCCCCTCGTAGCAGTTTTATTTTTTCCTGTAGGGATAACGTTTTTGAGATAATGTCCCCCGTTATTAGGTTCTGTCTCTATCGGTTCGGAGATATCGTGACTAAACTTATGAGTGTCGACGTCGACTTTGCAAAATTACAGTAAAAAATTTGGGGGAGGCTAACAATGAGTAAACGTGTAAAGAGTATGTTTCTGCTAATCGTTGCTGCGGCCATGCTTATCRTAACAACGGCAGGGTGCGCGAAAGGGAATGATCCAGTAGGCGAGGAGAAAGATCCCGAGAATACGGCTGGGTCAGAGGCTTCTCAGGAAAATTCGCAAGGGGAGGCAACATATCCGATTAGCGGGGGGGTAAAACTGAAATATTGGCTCCCGTTGGCTCCAAATACATCGGCTAATTTCAAAAATCTTGCGGAAACGGAATTTGCAAAAGAACTAAAAAAACGTACAGGCGTGGAAGTAGAATTCATTCATCCTGCAGCTGGCACTGAAAATGAACAGTTTAATTTGATGATTGCTTCCGGTGACCTGCCTGATATCATTTGGTACAACTGGACCCAATACCCCGGAGGTCCGGAGAAAGCGATTTCCGATGGTGTCATCGCCAAGTTGAACGATTTGCAGCCGAAGCAAGCGCCGAATTTGTCCAAGTATTTGCAGGATAATCCGGACATTGACAAGATGGTCAAGACAGATGAAGGTAGCTACTATTCATTCCCATTCATTCGCGGTGATGAAAAGTTGCTCGTTTCCGCGGGGCCGGTTATTCGTAAAGACTGGTTAGACGAGCTAGGGCTTCAGGTACCGACGACGATGGACGAATGGCATACGATGCTTACGGCATTCAAAGAAAAGAAAGGGGCGGAAGCTCCGTTTAGTCCATATTGGAATATTCAGGCTGTTCTGTCATGGGGAACATTTATCGGTGCCTACGGGACTACCAAAGGCTTCTATACGGATGAAGGACAGGTTAAGTACGGACCGATTGAACCGGCGTACAAAGAGTTTCTTACTACGATGAATCAGTGGTTTTCCGAAAAATTGCTCGACAATAACTTCGCCACACTGGATACGAAAACGGTGGATGCCAACATTATGAATGGCAAATCAGGCGCAACCGTTGCCAGTGCAGCCAGCGGTGTGGCGAAATGGACGACGACTATGAAGGACAAGGATCCCAAATTCCAGGTCATCGGCGCTCCGTATCCAGTATTGAATAAGGGGGAACAACCGCAGTTTGGACAATATTCCTTACCATTCACTAGTTTCGGGGCGGCGATTTCAGCCAATAGCAAGAATAAAGAAGCGGCTGCTAAATTCTTGGACTATCTGTACAGCGAAGAGGGGATGCGGCTCGCCAACTTCGGTATTGAAGGCATAAGTTACACGATGGATAACGATAATCCTGTATTTACCGATCTGATCATTAACAATCCCGACAAATTGCCGATTAGCCAGGCGATGGCACAATACACGTTGTCGCATGATATGGGGCCGTTCATTCAGAATCCGGATATCTTGCAGACAATGATTCCGGTACAGGCAGAAGCGGGAGCGACATGGATCAATACGGATGCGGCGAAGCATTTCCTTCCGCCAATCTTTGTTACCACCGAGCAGCAGGGTGAGATGGCAAAAATTATGAATGAAGTTACGACCTATGAGAATGAAATGTTACTTAAATTCATTATGGGTTCGGAACCGATCAGCAATTTCGACAAATACGTAGAGCAAATGAAAAAGCTAGGGATTGAAAAAGCGATCAGCATGCAACAGGCTGCGCTGGAACGATACAACAATAGATAGCATTATAGCTGTCGGCCGGGAGGATGGTTTTCTAGTTACATTATCCATCCCGGCCTATAAACAGGGAGAAGGTGTAAGTATGAGTGTGCAAGTCCGTGAGACACTGCGCAGTAAAATTCGCAAGGACTGGCTGAAAAACTATTCATTGTATCTCATCGTTTCGCCAGTGCTCCTTTACTATATTATTTTTCATTATATGCCAATCTACGGTGCAATTATTGCTTTCAAAGACTTTGTGCCGACCAAAGGCATATGGGGAAGTTCTTGGGTTGGATTCGAACATTTTCAAGAATTTTTCAACAGTTATTATTTCTGGCGCATTCTTAAAAATACGCTTGTCATTAGCTTGACTTCACTCGTTTTTGGCTTTCCGGCCCCGATAATTTTGGCTTTGTTGATTAATGAAGTTAAAAACCGCTTTTTCTCTCGGTTCATCCAAACGGTTACTTACATGCCACATTTTATTTCACTGGTCGTGGTGTGCGGCCTGATCATCGATTTTACTCGCGATACTGGAATTATTAATACGATCATCGCTTTTTTCGGTGGTGACATAGAGACGATGTTGAATAAGTCGGGCTATTTCGTTCCCATCTATGTATCTTCAGAGATTTGGCAGGAGATCGGTTGGGGATCGATTATATATTTAGCTGCGATGGGCTCCATTGATCCGCAGCAGTATGAGGCGGCCACGATTGATGGCGCCGGACGTTGGAAGCAAACGCTCCATGTTACACTTCCAGGAATTGCTCCAACGATCATTATTCTTCTCATTTTAAAAGTTGGAGGCATTTTGAGTGTAGGCTATGAGAAAATCATTTTGCTCTACAATCCGGCCATTTATGAATCCGCGGACGTTATCTCAACCTATGTTTACCGGAAAGGTTTGCAAGAATTCGCATGGAGCTTCAGTTCTGCTGTAGGTTTGTTCAATTCCACCATCAATTTTATATTACTTATCGGAGCGAATTGGCTCAGTAAAAAAATTAATCAATCAGGTTTATGGTAGGAGGAAGACAGAGTGAAAACAAGCATCAGCAGAAGAGGATTTATTGTCGCAAATGTACTAATACTCTTGCTGCTTTCATTAGTTACCGCTTATCCAATCCTGTATGTATTGTTCGCATCGCTAAGCAATCCAGCAGATTATTTGGCCCATCAGGGGTTGCTGCTGAAACCGGCCGGCTTTTCGCTTGAAGCATACAACTTGGTGCTAGAAAACCAGATGATTATGAGCGGTTACTTGAATACAATTATCATTGTAGTCACCGGAGTTACATTCAACTTGTTTATGACTTCGCTCGGCGCCTATTTTTTGTCCCGCAATGATGTGTTGTGGCGCAATCCCATTATGATGATCATTGTGTTTACAATGTTCTTTGGCGGCGGCTTGGTTCCTTACTATTTGACGGTCAAAGGTCTTCATCTGGACAACACGTTGTTAGCACTCATTATACCGACAGCTGTCAATACGTTTAATCTAATATTGATGCGAACGTCATTTATGAACATACCGGAGGAGATAATAGAATCTTCAAAAATGGATGGGGCTACACATTTGACTGTATTATTCAAAATCGTCTTGCCGCTGTCCCTACCCGTCCTAGCTGTTATGGTGCTTTATTATGGAGTCGGCCACTGGAATGCCTGGTTTAACGCGATGCTCTTTATACGCGATCGAGATTTGTATCCACTGCAGCTTGTATTACGGGAAATCCTAGTGCAAAACAATACCGAAGCAATGTTAGTCGGAACGGATTCATTCGATAAAGGATTAGTGGCTGAGACGATCAAATATGCTGTCATTATCGTCGCTACTGTTCCGATTTTAGCCCTTTATCCGTTTTTGCAAAGGTATTTTGTGAAAGGCATGATGATCGGAGCGTTAAAAGGATAAAGAATACGAGGGAGGTAAGCCCATGAATGAAAAAATGGACCAGGGGAAGTCAATATTTCAGGCAGGGGTTACAGATCCTGCTGGAGTGATCGCTTGCGTAACGGAGCGGATGCTTGAGACTCGTTCGCGAAAAACGATTCGGCTGCGTCCTTACATGGAACAGCCCATCAAACAGAAAACTCCATTCGGACCGTATGAAGCCGATTTTACGGCTTGTTGGCCTGACGCGAAGGAAGGCTCCATTGCTTATGCTGCAGCCCGATTTCATGTCGACCGAGAGCAGGATGTCATACTTACTGCAAAAGGCAACTCGAAGCTGTGGGTCAACGGTGAGATGTACGCTGACACACAGACGATTCCCATAAAGATGAAGCGAGGGTGGAATGTACTGCTTCTGCAATGTGTAAGGGATCGCCATCGCTTTGGATTCGATCTTATTATTGCATTTCCGAGGTATCCGGGAATGTGGGCCAAAGACTATTTATTTTCAACACGTCCAACGTTTCCGCAGTGGGTGCTGCAAGGTGAGGAAGGATTTGCCTACATCGGTCCTTTTGCTCCGGAGGCCAGCGAGCGGGGCAGTCAAATGCTACTAAATCTTGAAGCAGAAGCGTTGTCGGGTCAGTTCTCCTCGTGGGAGCCAGCTATTTCTGCACAGACAGGGCATCAGTTCGCGGATTTTACAGAAATGTACGGTCCGAATACTGCTTGTGCTTATGGAATGACTTATTATTCAAAAAATGATAACGCTTCCCTAATGTTGTATGTCGTGCATGAAGGTGGGATTAAAGTTTGGATTGATGGTATGGAGGTGTATCGTTCAACTGCTGCTGGTCAGATTCAAATCGAGGTTGTTTCAACTAACCCACGTGGACAAGTGCTTATTAAATGTGTTCGTCACACTGAGGCTAGCAGATGGGGATTTAAGGCGGAAATAACAGATACTGTGACCGGGCAGAGGGCGGATGGAGTACCCGAACTTGACTCCAAGCGCGGGGATGACGCACGTTGGCTTTATATAGGGCCATTTGGCAGTTCGGAAGTGGAAGCGGAAGCACTGCTGGATCAGAGTTTTGCTATAGAAAGGGCTCCAATTGGCTTTGAACATCTGTATGTCATAGATGAAGGTGAGGCTAAAGCTTACTGGCAGCTTTCATCTCCTGACACCTTTGTCAGACCTTATTTGGACGGCTTCTTTTTTGGCCAATGGTTTTATGCCATCCAGGTTGGACTGTACGGGCTGTTGCAAGCGGCCGAAACGATAGGGTCAACCGAGGTGATTCGTTATGCAACGGATAGCATGGCTGTCATGACCCAGTATCATGATTATGCGCTCTGGGATGCCAAGCGCTACGGAGTGCCGTCTTTAATTCCGCGCGCTCAGCGGTTGGAGGAGCTTGATCCATGCGGCGCGATCGGCGTTATGTTTATCGAAGCCTATAAACGCACAGGATGCGAATCCATGCTACCGGTAATTGATCGAATAGGCAATGCCGTCATGAATGACGTACCTCGGATGCATGACGGTACGTTTTATCGGGTAGAAACGATGTGGGCGGATGATTTTTTTATGAGCTGTCCATTTCTCGTTCGTGTGGGTCAATTGAAGGGGGATACCCGTTATTTTGATGAGGTCATTCGTCAAGCAAAAGGTTTCCATAGACAGCTATGGATGCCGGAAAAACGCTTGTATGCCCATATTTATTATCCGTTGGAAGATATGAACAGTCGAGTACCTTGGGGAAGGGGGAACGGATGGGTCATTTTTGCAATGACAGAATTACTGCTCAACCTCCCAAGTGAATATCCGGAGCGTGATTTGCTTCTTCAATTGTTTAAGGAACTGGTGGCTGGTATTGCATCTTATCAGAACGAATCTGGAATGTGGCATCAGGTGTTGGATGAGAGCGCTTCATATGAGGAAACCTCTTGTACCGCAATGTTTGTATTGTCTCTTGCCAGAGGAATTCGCATGGGATGGCTGGGAAGTGAATATTTGGAGGTGGTGAATAAAGGTTGGCTTGCTCTAATGCATCATTGTGTAGACGCTGAGGGGAATGTATATGGAGTATGTCTCGGTTCAGGTTGCGCAAAGGAATCTTCCTATTATTTCGATATTCCCACCTATATCAATGATGATCATGGTACAGGCATTGTTCTGCTGGCAGCGGCTGAAATGATCTTACTAATGAAATAGAAAAACCGAAAGCAAATCTTTACTCGGTACCATTTTGAAAGGGGATGGACGGCTTGAAGGGATTTAGCATACGGTCAACTAAAAAAAATTTTATTTGTTTTCTAGTCATTACGATCTTGTTAAGTATATCTGGAATTCCAGGTGTGCCCGGAATGGAGGTCAATGAAGTGCAGGCAGCTGTTGTCAATTATTATCCTGTTTCAGATGCTACAGTTCGCGGCGGGACTTTTGCGGACACGAATTATGGGAGCGCCAGCACCCTCGATGTGAAAAATGATACTAATTCAACCTATTCCCGCAAAGCTTTTTTACGTTTCAATATTTCAGATTTTCTGGATAATGCCGTACAACAAGCGAAATTAAAGATTCAGATTCAGGTAAAGGGAACCGATGCAAGCCGCACCGTAAGTATCTATGGTTTAACTGATACAGATGAAGACTGGGAGGAAGGGAGCATTACCTGGAATAATGCACCCATATCGGGTACATTGCTTCAGCAAATTAATGTTACAAGCACCGACACCGTTGTGGAGTTCGATGTTACTGAATTTATGAACAGCCAGATGACAGATCGGACAGCGGCCTTTATGCTGGCCATCGATAGTGCTGCTTCCTCTGAAAGTCATGTCAACTTCTTTTCCAAAGAATCGACCATGAAACCGGAACTGATTATGACTGCCCAAAATTACAGCACATTCACGTCTCTTCGTCTAGTGCTGACCAATCGGAATATTAATGTAAGCGGAGCGACGGAATACCGCATAGTTGCAAGTACTGCTGATGGCAAAAAGGTGGATGTGACGGATAATGCTTCAGTTTCGACTGAACAACCCGATAAAATTCGAGTGGATACCACAAAGAAAAAGATTACGGGCCTTGGTGCCGGCACAGCTCAAGTATACGCTGTTTTCGGAGGATTGAGGCATTCCGCAGCGCTAAACATCAATAACTTTGATGAATCGCCGATCCGGGTTGCCGGCCAAGTAGTCGTTAATGAAGATTTCGAGGGGGATACGCCATCCTTTGTACCGTCTAACGATTCGGCTATAACTGTTGTTGAAGATGGATCGGGCAACCATGCGCTGATGATTGATGGAATAGGCGGAATTAAACGGACCTTGGATATTGAAGGCGATTATGGAAATTCGGATGCGGATTCCGAATATATGGTTGATGCGGATGTTAAGCAGTTAAACAGTAACGCCGGTAGCAATGGGGGAATTTCGTTTCATTTGCGGAACAGCGGTGACAACAGAGATTATGTGTTTCGTTATATGGATACGCTGAAATACAATGCTAGTACGCACAAATATGACGCAAACCAGCCAGCTTATCGAGATCGAATCGGCATTGCCCGCAACAATGCCAACTCGTTAAATGAGTGGTATTACGGAGCGTTCAGTTCAATCGAGACAGAAACACTTAATAAAACTAATCGCAGCTTTAATGATACCTATGTCAAAATGTCGGCGATGATTAGCAATCGGCTCATTTCCCAATATCCGTATGACGGTTCGCCATCATCGATGTTTGATAATCTGGTTTTCAACATTAATTCTCCAGACGGTGTGAAGAGAGTTAGCACGACCACGCTCATCGGAGAAAATGACAGTATGTCCGGTGTCGATATCGTAAGTTCAGGCAAGTATTTGACTACATTAACCAAAGGAAAAGCATATTTGCAGACTGAGAATACGAAAGCCTATTTTGACAAACTTAAAATAACGAAACTACACACAGCTCGGGGAATACAACTGTTTATTAAGGATGCGCTTGTCGCTCCCGGCCAAACGACGGGCTTTGAAGTAAGGGCGTATACTTCGGCATATTCTTATACGGTCATACCCAATGATAAAGTGACTTTCAGTTCGCTGCCTGCCTCACTTGGTTTTAATCAGGCAGCGGGAACACTGACTCCCACAGCCGAGGGTGCATATGAGATTACCGTTGCAGCAGCAGATGTCATGAACCCGTATAAGGTAAAGATATATACAGCTAAACTGACGGTAAAAAGTGGGGATGTTCTTGAAACATTTGGGCTGCCAGGCCTGAGAACCGTGTCCTATCCCGAATTGCTGTCGTTGCCAGCGGCGGATTTGGTCGATGATGGAACCGGCAATCAAGTTTACCGTCTGGCAAATGGCGTCAGCAGACTGATGGGAGACGAAGATTGGACCAATTATGAGATTGAAGGTAAGATCAAAATCGTTACTCCCATGATTGATCTGAAAGATTACAATACTGCGTTCGAAGTACTGATGCGTCGTAAAGCAATTCAGAATGAATATTTGGGTGAGGGCGGTTTTCCTTTTGTTTACCGGATACTGCACGATAATGATGATAATTACATGCGAATTGGCACTTCACCGGGACCCAAAGTAAATGTTGTTGATGACAATTGGCATACTTTTTCCGCGAAAGCGATCAGTAATCAGTATATCTTTTCTATCGATAATGTGGTTCAGTACTATGCTTCTGGTACAGATATGAGTGGCGGCTTTGCGTTTAGAGCAGAGAATTGCGTAGTCTACATTGATGACATCCGGATCAGAAAGCTGGAAGGAGGATCTCTCGCAGAGGGAGAGCATTCTTCGATTACGGCAGATAAATCGGATTTGGAAGTAAACATTTACGATACCGTTGATTTGGCAGAGTTGACCGCGATTAAAGCTCATTATGCCGCAGGAAAAACGAAGTACATCACAAAAGATCCGGCGCTAACCTTTACCATCAAGTCAGGTGCTGACAAAGCGGAACTATTTGGCGGAGATACGTTCCGGTTTAAAACGAATGCATCCGCAGGAGACATTGTAACCATTCAGGCCGCTTATCATGATTTGCCGATTGATCTGACTCTAACAATAACTGGAGCAGTCCCAACAATTCCAGAATTGGAATATGTCAAAGGCGGCACGGCAATCAGACAAGAAAATTTACTATATAAATTGCGAAGCGCGTACGAAAAGTCTGATCGTCCTCCTTACGCCAAGCATTTTATGTACTTAACTGAAATCTTCGGGAAAATGATGTTAAATCCCGAAGAGGGAAATTATGATGATGCCGTCAACTGGATGATAGACGAAGTGATTTGGGATGAGGGAAGACCAAACGGCAGAGCAAATGGAGCAGCGGATTTTTACTTTGCTCAGATGTTGATTCTCTATAATATGCTTGACGGCAGAGTGAATGTTTCCGATGCGGTATGGCAGAGAATGACTCACTTGTTACAGGAGATTGATTATTCCAACCCGACGGAATTTATGTCCGAGAATCATCAGCTCATTTATTTTGCCAGCGGCTACCTCGTTAGCGAACTTTGGCCGGATGCGATGATGTGGAACGGAAAGACAGGATTGGAAAATCAGACGATGTTCACTGGATATTTGCGAGACTGGATGAATTCTCGTCTGAAGACGGGTATGGGGGAGTTTGACTCTATCAGTTATTACGGAATTGATATTGGCGGTTTATCCATGCTGTATACCTTTTCCAAAGATGAAACTGTGAAAAATATGGCTTTCGATATGCTAGACTATCTGATGGCAGATATGGCAGTTGATTCGTTAGACGCCAATATGGGTGGCGCTCATGGTCGAACCTATGTCAATTCACCGAAAACTATGTTGTATGGTCATTCCAATTATGTTGTGGATTTTCTATTTGATACTGCTATAGTCGATGTGGATGAAGACTATGCGGAGGTCAATGTACAGGCTGGGTTGCTGCCAATAAGCACATACAGACCATCCGATGTGCTGTATGCTCTTGCCCGGGATCGAAACAAGAGACTGACTAATAAGGAACAGAAGGCTGTTTATACGATTCCGGACATCCCTACTAGGAACAAGACGGAAACTCTGAAGAAGTACACCCATGTGACACCAGAATATACATTGGGTTCGATAGTCCAACAGGAGGTTGCACCTTTTACCAGCCAAGATTTCCAAGGATTTCAGGATATTCCGTGGTCTCTAACATTCGGGAAATCGATGGATACGGTTATTTTCGACAGTCATCCAGGCTTGAATGAAACAGATACAGGATCGCCTCATGCCTATTGGAATGGTGACTACAAAAGTGTGACCTACAAATATTTTCAAGAAGAAAACGTAATGCTTGGCATGCATAAAATAACGAACTATGCGCAGTTCAGCCATTTTTGGATTCCCAGAAAGTATTTGGATGAGGTTGTAGAAAACAAGGGCTGGGTATTCGTCAGAAAAAATAACGTGTATGCCGCAGTTAAGATGCTAAAGGATGGTGTCGTGAACGATATCGCTCAGTATAGCTGGACGAAATCCGGGAGATGGGCGGATATCGAGGCGAAAATTAATTCGAAGAATACGGCATTTGTCTTGGAAGTGGTAGATCCAGCAGAGTTTTCCGGAACGTTCGATGACTTCATCACAGCCATTCTGGCCAATGAGGTCGCTCATCCGATTACTTATGTCATTAACAACGGATATTACGTCCAGTACCAAGGGTTGAATGGCAAGTTGATCAAGTTGGACTATAATTCCGATGTAAGAGAGATCGATGGTATGCCGGTTGATTTCAACGCCTACAAGTCACATGACGCTGTAAGCACCATTAACGGTGAAAATTACATGTCTTCTGAATGGGACTCTGGGGAGATTGTCATCTCCCATGGATCGCTAAGCAGAACGATCCGTTCCTTTGACGTTGACTCGGACGCTCCCGTTACTACAGCTTCCGTTACTCCGGCTCAACCGGATGGAGCGAATGGATGGTACGTCAACGCGGTTACAGTGACCTTGCATGCGGCAGATAACTTGTCTGGTGTAGCGAAGACAGAGTACAGTTTGGATGGTGGTAACGTATGGGAAGAGTATGCGGATGCTGTTACCCTTAATCATGGTTCTCAATCTAAGATTCACTATCGTTCTACGGACAAAGCGGGCAATGTGGAAGAGATGAAAAACATCAGCGTCAAACTGGATACGGTCGCACCTGCTATTACGGTAACTGGGTTGGCAGATGGCACCTATCTCAATTCCGTGGATGTTACGCCTGTAATCGAGTTGAATGATCCGTTGTCGGGTGTAGATCCTGACACGGTAACGGTAACGTTGGATTCGAATGAAGTACAACAAGGGAAGGAGATTGCTCTATATACGCTGCCGCTTGGTGTCCATACGTATGTCGTAAGAGCAAGCGATATGGCCGGAAACGAAATGAGTCAAATCATTACATTCGAAACTTCAACAAGCATCGACACCTTAAAGGCTTTAGTCACACGTTTTACAAGCGATCATCAAATCGATGATGTCGAAATAACCAATAGTTTGCTTGAAAAATTGGAACAAGAAAATTTGGTATCATTCGTTAATAAAGTGCGTGCACAAAATGGAAATCATGTTTCGAGCGAAGCGRCAGCATACCTTCTGCGAGACGCTCAACACTTGATCGACTCCGACTCCAGTTCAGCACAATGAATGAAGTGGCTCGGAGAGTGATCTCCGGGCCTGCTGGGTGCTTTGGGCAAGAGATATTATCTTGTAGTAATCTGATATAAAAGGACTGTCCTATTCATTTAGGATGGTCCTTTTCGTTGTTTATGGATCTAGGACAGATATCACAGAGGCTGACGTAGTCGCATATTATAGATGAATTAAGCTAAAGAGAAGAATAAGCAGGAAGGGGATTGAAGATGCCTCGAATACCTAATTTTCCGCCAGCGTTGTTAGAGGAGCATAAAAATTGGCATCATACGTATCACTTAGTGCCGGGAAGTGTGCCGCCGCCAGGCTATGGGCAACGTTTTTTGCGTTTTCACCGTGATTATATAAACCGAGTGCATAATTGGCACAATGAGATGGGTTATGATCCAAGGCTTATTGCGGGCTGGAGTCAGATTCCTGATGGCATACGCCGTACGAACTGCTATGATGCTGCGGCGGAGCAAAGGGTTCAATTTAATCCGCGATCATTCGCAACGGAAGATGAGCTTGGAAGTTTTATCGAAACGAGGCTGCATGGCTGTCTTCATGAAATGGCGGCGCAATTGTACAATCAGCCAGAGCTGAATGACTTTGACCTTGCGCCGCGCAATACTGAATTTCACAATATTCATGGATTAATCGATATGTGGTATCGAAACTGGGAACAAGCGTGGGGCGTACAAGGCCGTCCGAACGTACAGCCTAATCCTGTTGCGTCTTTTACGAACAGCCCAGTAATGCCCGAAGGACACTTGAATAGTGAGCGTGCTCGCGGGGGACGAATTGATTCGCGTGTACGACGCGCTGTACTTGCACTAAACCGTCACTCTCCACGGAAAGTGAAACGCCTTCTACATGCACCTCGTCCAAAGCTCCTTCAAAAAGCGCGATTAACTCGTCGAGGTCAGCCTCAAAAACAGCGGCCACTTCTTCGGGCTGCAGCTTCATTTCGGTTAGCGGCAGGTCACAAACGAAGCCGAAAACATCGCTAACCTCACGATCGATGAAAGGGACGCCGTTCACTTCGCCAATGCATTGCTCGCGAATTTGTCCGAGCGGTATAAGCTGCTCGAACTCGGCTTTGATGCCGAGTTCTTCTTCAAGCTCCCGTACCGCATCGCGCATAGTTTCTCCTGCTGACAAATGGCCGGCAGCCGTTATATCGAAGCAATTCGGATTTGTATCTTTACCGGCTTGTCGCAGTTGGAACCGTACGAATCGGCGGTTCCCTTCACGCCGTGTCAGCCAGCAGTGAAAGGAACGATGCCAATAACCCTTGGCATGTGTTTCTGCACGTGTGGCAGTTCCGATTGGTGTAAGATGCTCATCATAAATGTCGAATCGTTCATCAGCCATGCTGAACAGCTTCTAGCTGAGATGTGCAGTGCTTGCAGCGTGAAGCTTTAATAGGTACCTGGGACAAGCAGTACGGACATTCCTTCTCCGTTGGATCTGCCTTTTTCTCTTCAACCTTCTCCGAACGACGAAGTACATTAATAAATTTAACAAGCATAAAGATACAGAATGCTACAATGACAAAGTCCAAAAGTACATTTATAAATTGACCATACGCGATGGCTGGCAGCAGATTCAATTGCTCTACACTATTGGCGGCCGCCTTAGCCTTCTCTACGGTTTCCTTAGGTACAAGATAGATTTTCAATTCCGTAAAATCTACTTTCCCTAATATGGCTCCAATTGGCGGCATAATGATATCATTAACGATTGAAGTAACTATTTTGCCGAATGCGCCTCCGATAATGACCCCGACAGCCAGATCAATAACGTTGCCGCGCATAGCAAACTCTTTAAATTCCTTGACGATTTTCATGATGTCTCCTCCTATTCCTATTTTAATAAAGTATGGGCTATTTCTAGCAAGCCTATTCTATCATAATAACGGAAGTAGAAGAATAGAGAAACAGAACACTAATATTACGACAGACTACTCAAAAATTAACACGAATAAGAAAGGGTTTTTTGTTAAATTGTCGAATTTTACTAAAGGAATAAAATTTACAGGTAATAAAAGGAGTCTTATGAACTATGAAACTTTTATGGGAAATCCATACTATCTAATTTTGTCGTTGGTTATAGTATGTTACGCATCTTATACAATGTTTAGTATGACCCAGCAATTAAAGCCTAAGAAACAAGTCTCTAGCTTCAATTGGCTTGTTGGCGGTGCGGCTGTATTTGTGCTGAGCCAATGGTCGATGCATGTTATCACCATGCTTGCATCGGATCATATTATTCACTTTAATGGGTACACAATTCTCATTTTAGCAGGCAGTTGTATCATTGCTTATATAGGATTGCTCATTTTAAATACGGACAGACCTCTAAGTGTGCGATTATTTTTTAGTGCGATGATGATTGCACTTTCAGCAACTTTACTTCATTATGTTTCCATGCTTACCGGCTCTATTAATGCTTATAACATCAACTGGCTGCTTTTTACACTCTCCTTCTTCCTCATCTTCGTCGGTGCCTATTTCTCTTTTTATTGGATGAGCCAAGGCTCTCCAAAGCATAAAATGAAAAGCAGCTTGATGCTTGGGGTTTCTGCTATGATCATGCAGAAGCTCGCGATGCAAGCTTTAGTAGTTGAAAACATTGAATTTATGACGACGGATAAGATGAATAGCTATCTGCTTTTGTTAGCTTTCATGTTCGGCATATCTACGTTGCTCATACTAAGTTTCAGTCTTACGACATGGTTTGCCGAAAATAAGTACAAGCAAATTGACCAGAGGTATAAGCTTTTGGTTGAAAATTCGCTGGATACGATTGCTTTAATTAGCGAGGGTAAATGGGAATTTATTAATCGCTCCGGACTTAAAATGTTTGAAGTAAACAATGCGGAGGATTTAATCGGTGAGTACATCTACGATCTTTTAGAAGAGAAGCACCATAACGAGATGGGTTTATGGCTGGAAACCGACGAAAATGAAGATGATCAAATCATGAAGCAGGCGACATTTAATAAACCGATTGAGCTGGAATGGCGGACGGTGCAAGGGACACTTTTACATACAGAAGTGGTACGCGTCAGCACAACATTTTCGGGCAGGCAAATAGAACAAATCATTATTCGCGATATTTCTGAGCGGAAGAAAAATGAAGAGCTGCTTATTAATTCAGAGAAGCTATACATCGCGGGTCAGCTCGCTGCCGGTATTGCTCATGAAATACGCAACCCGCTTACTACATTAAAAGGCTTTTTGCAGCTTATCACTTCAGGACGAGGCAATGACAATTACTATAGCATTATGAAGTCAGAGCTCAATCATGTTGAATCGATCGTTAGTGAATTGTTAATGCTATCAAAGCCGCAAAGTTATGAATTTTCTATAAAGGATGCATATAAGCTGATGGAGGAAACGGTTGGCTTTTTGCGAACGCAGGCTATTTTGTTTAATGTAGTTATCGATTTCCAAACCGAATGCAAGCCGTTATGGGTAATGGGTGTAGAAACCCAGTTAAAACAAGTATTTATTAATGTGGTCAAAAATGCGATTGAATCCATGCTGGGCGGAGGAGTTGTAACGGTATGTATGTCGTATGACGAGGATGGAATGGTGAAAATTCTTATCCAAGATAATGGCTCTGGCATTTCAAAGGAGCAGCTGTCCAAGATCGGACAGCCGTTCTACACGACGAAGGATAAAGGTACTGGCCTTGGCTTAATGGTCACTTACAAAATTGTGGACAATCATCAAGGTCAGATTTCGGCTCATAGTGAATTAGGGAAAGGGACGACCTTTACGATTCGATTCCCATACAAGGAGCAGATACCCTCGGACTTGTCTATTATATAATTATACTTATTGCATCTGAAAGAACACTCGCTCGAAGAGGGGGCGCATGAAGCGCTTCACCATCCCCGAATGCATAAAGCTCATCAGCCTCAGGCTCAATATGAATGACTGTTCCAGTTAGTATACTGACATAAGGCAGCTTCGTGTGACTCCCAGTCAGCAGTGTAGGGAATAAGCGCAGAAGCTGCAGTGGCGTACAAGAATGTACAATACAAATATGCAGTAAATGATCGTTTGCTTTTGCCTCCGGACATATCCGTAAGCCGGCTCCATAAGAAGAAGTATTCGCAACAGCAATGAGCCACCCTCGCTCAAAGCGATGTATCTGTCCATCCACCTTAACAACGACTGGAAATGGCCGGAATGTAAGCAAGGTATGGAATATACCAATAAGGTAGGCTAAGGAGCCAACACGAAACAGATTGCACCATCGTTTATAGAAGGAACGGTTTACAATATCAGCAATGGCACCATCAAACCCTGTTGCTACAGCAGTCAGTGAATATGCAATGTCTGACTTTCCTTGAACGAAGTCTGTTTCTGAAATCGGTTCATTTAAAAGATGGGATGTCCGTATTAGATCGATAGCTGTAGCTTGACCTGACAGCATTTGCTCAAGCGCTGCTATTGGTTTGCGTGAAATACCTAAAGCGCGAGCGGCATCATTACCAGAGCCAGCTGGGATAATAGCAAGTGGTACTTGGCTTTGAATCAGTATAGGGAGCAGACTATGTATGGTTCCATCGCCGCCAATGACAGCAACAGCTTTTATTTCTGTATGTCTGGATGAAGCCGTTTGCAGAAGCAACTGCTTCGAAGTGGCTTCCATTGCATTTGGGTCCTTGAGGAAAATAGTTGTATAATGCAAGTCACRCTGCTTCAGTATAGCTTCTATTTTATGCCAGGTCCGTTTTCCTTTTCCGTTACCGGCTGATTCGTTTACAATGATCAGATACATATACGAACATGCTCCTGTCGCAAATGATATATGTGTGGAATAGGTATCCGAATCATTATAAGGGCGAAGGAATGAAAAGGAAACCCTTTTTAAAGATAGGAAAGTATTAGTTTTTTTATTTATGGAGTGAATTCGGCGTATTTTTCTGTATAATAACTGAAGGAGTTTATGCATATACGCTAGGAGGCTGAAACCGCATGACAATAGGAGCAAGAGTACTCAAGACGGGGATGGCCGTAGCGTTAGCAATCTACCTTAGTGGACTGTTCGGATTCGCGTCTCCGCTTATAGCAGCGGTGGCTTCTATACTGACCATTCAACCATCTATTTATCGATCTTGGCAGAGTGTAGCCGATCAAGCACAAACGAATTTACTCGGGGCTCTCGTTGCTTTAGCCGCAGTTCGTCTGTTTGGTGATACGCCAATCGCTGTCGGGCTCGTGTGTATCCTAGTGATCCTTATTAGCATTCGTCTTAAAATGGAAGGTACAATCGGGCTAACGCTTGTAACGGTTGTCGCTGTAATGGAAGCAAATGGACAAGGCTGGGAGATGGCGACTGAACGATTTTTGATGGTGCTTACGGGTATTGGCTCATCGTTTGCTGTCAATGTGCTTGTATTCCCGCCGCGGCCGCGGAAGCAGTTTACGGTACATGTTCATCAAGCCTATAATCAACTATCACTGCTGCTGCGAACGGCGATTTCCAACGAAATGAAGGAACAGTACTTCAACTTGGAGAAGGAAAAGCTTCATGGAACATTGCGTAAGCTTGAGGGAAGCTATGCGGTATTTGAAGAGGAACGTAAAATATTGGCCAAAACGAAAACCAGCCATGCTAGGCAACTACTCGTTTCGAAGCAAATGATTAAGACACTGCAAAAAGGGGCGGATTTGCTCGACGTCGTGGAGGAGCATTATTTTGCATCTTCAAGTGCCGGGGAATGGGCGATAAGATTTGATCGTCAGATCGAAGATCTCTCTAAGTACCATGAGCATATCTTGCTCAAGGCAGAAGACAAGATGAAGCCAAATGTGTTAATAGAGCCTGAAGAGGAACGTGAAGCGCGGCTTATTAAGGATTTAACCTCATATATTATGGAAGATCCGGACGAGCATAAGCGTTTAGTATTTGTTGCTTCGGGAGTTTTCGAATATGCGTACCATCTGCGGCGATTAGAAAAACTGCTCGACCAAGTGCAGCAGCGGTCCGTGGGAACGAAGCGTGAGAATGAGAAGCAAGAAATAACTGTGGAACAACAGAAGTCAGGTCTTTGATCGCATTGACCGAACCATACGTGGTCAGCTACAAATAACGAAGTTGTACGATAATGATAAAAAACAGCAGGTTGGAGGCTAGCTTACTAGCACTCTGACCTGCTGTTTTCACGAGAAGCGGCTCCATATTTACCGGGATGAACGCGATTAGTGAAACATGTGCTTAATGATTATCGTCGTCCGTTTTATTGCTGCCTTCATGACGGCGTGGATGCTGCATATGTGCTTCGGGGTTGTGAGCGCCATCATCTGGAATTAATTGTGGATCGGTACGCCCTTCATGATTGGTTTCGAAATCGTACTCAACCAGCACCCACTCAGTCGTTCCAAGCATGGGATCTGCCGGTAGTATTTCGCCGCGATCCATTTTCTCTACACGGCCCCATTGATTCTTGTATACCCCTTCAACCTCGGCTGCCTCTCCGGATATCGGAGCCATCTCATGATGATTGTTTTTATTGCTCATCGTTTTATATAACCCTCCTGTCCCTATAATCCATGTTTGGGCACTGCAGCACGATCGGCTCCTGACTGCAGCTCACTTGCAGCTTGTTTGCTCACATGGCTGCGGTCAGCTCGGGACTGCGCTTTGCTAGCAGTCTTTTGCTTATCGGATGGCTGTTCACCAGACATATGGTATTCCTCCTTGGGGAAAGCATTATCTTCGGCAGAAGATCAACAATAGTTTGCCACGAAAGGAAGAAATGTATGAGCAGCTTAGCTCTTATCCATTTAGTTGATAACGAGCTTCAAGATGCTTGCCGCCAAACCACATGACGAGAACTGCTGTAACGGATACAAAAATACGCCAAGGCTCATCGACAAGGTTGCCAATATCAAAGCTGATGAGAGAAATACAAAAAATCATAACCGCTTTTCCAAGCAGGTTGGCAAGAAAAAACGTATGAAACGGTACTTTACTGATACCCGATACGACGGTAATAATGATGGAAGGAGTAAAAGGGAAGCATGCAAGCAGGAATAAGGGTGTAAATCCTCTTCGCTCTACCCAATTAAAAAATTTCTGTGATTTAGGATACTTTCGCTCTAACCTGCTCTTTAATTTTCTTCCGATCTTACGGCTTAACCAGAATACGCACAGTCCGCCAGTAGTTACACCAGCCCAGGAAAGTAAAAATCCGATCCCGAGGCCATAAATATTGGCATTAGCTGCGATGATAAGGATTAGTGGTAGGAAGGGGAGAAACGATTCAATAAAAGGAAGCAGTAGTCCAGGCAGTGGCCCCCAACCAGAATAGCTTTCCAAGGTTGCTTGTATTTGATCCAGATCCATATGCTTAATATTTTGAAACCAATCCTGCAGCTGACCCATTTATCGAACTCCGTTCTACTTGTTTGTCGCCTCTCCGCTAGGGTTAAACGCCTTGAATGGAAACCATAAATAAAATAATCCGATGATCCCAAATAAGACAGCACTTGTCCAGAATACGGATGTCTCACCGTTCCAAGAAGCAATATAGCCGCCTGCGATTGGCCCGATCATAACGCCAATGCCTTCAACAGTGGACAAAATGCCCCAACCCAATCCCTCTTGCTTTGGTGGTACAAAGGTTGCCAGCAGCGCATTCCATGATGGTAATATAGCTGCATAGGACAAGCCTAGAGCAATGGCAATAAGTAAACAATACCAGAAGGAAAGCCCCCAAGCTAGCATATATAATCCGAGTGCGAATGCCCCAAAGCCAAATACAAGAAACCACTTCTTTCCTCCAAGCATGTCCGATAATTTTCCCATTGGAATAAGCCCCGCTACGGCAAACAGTCCGCCAGCTGTTAGTAGTATGGAATACTGTGTGCCGGATAGTCCAAGCTGATGGTCAGCGAAGCTCGGTAAAATAGGAATAAGCATGCTTGCGCCCATGGTTTGTAATATCATTCCCGGCAGCAATACCTTCATTTGGCTGATCCGAGCCCTGAGAATGATTAATTGCTCACGAAACGGCATACGATTAGGGGTTTCTGCCTTTTTTCTACTCATGAATAGGGCTAATAAAAGAGCTAAAACGGATAGGCTGCAAAGCATGTTATACGTGAAAGACGAGTTGTAGTCTAGCAAAACATTGCAGAGAATAGGGCCGCTTCCGAGCCCGGCGAGCCAAATTGTGTATAAGAAGCCCATTTGTGTTGCACGCTTCTCTTCGGATACTTTTGTGAGACATACAATCCAGATCGGTGAAATGCCAATGCCATAAAGCGCAGCTGCTCCGATAAATAACCAAGGTAGCTCGGCAAATTGCAACAAGTACACACCGGCAAGCGATATAGCAAGTCCCATTACAACGATCATACGGATAGAGAATCGATCGAGTAAGTAGCCTATAACCATTTTGAGAAGTGTATCCGTTATGTAGTGGGCAGAAATAGCGATACCTATTATTTCAGGTGTGTGGCCAAGTACTTTAGCACCAAATATAGGGAGAAGGCTGACAAGTACAGCTCCTCTGACAAATATCACAATAAATAAAATAACGGAGATGAGACGCATCTCCACTCCAAACCAAGACTTTAGATCATTATGCACAGACAGTCTCCTTATCGAGGTTGACGAGGTATTTTTTTCTTCAGTATAAGTTACTTGGATATTATGCCCAAATCGATTGGTTTTCCTTCATTTGGCTCTTAGTTATTATTTCTGTATAATGGTTAGGATATCCATTCTATTTAAATTCGAAGGAGCGATGAATAATATGCAATACACGAATTTAGGGCAATCGGGACTTAGAGTGAGTCGATTATGTTTGGGTACAATGAACTTTGGTGTGGACACAGATGAAAAGGAATCATTTCATATATTAGATGCAGCTTTGGAAGCAGGAATTAACTTTATCGATACCGCCAACATTTATGGTTGGGGTGAAAATGCAGGTCGGACGGAAGAAATTATCGGAAAATGGTTTCAGCAGGGGGATGGACGCCGCGAGCGTACCGTTTTGGCCACAAAAGTATACGGTGATATGCATGACGCCCATGACGGACCAAATCGTGATGCGGGTCTATCCGCTTATAAAATTCGCAGACATTTGGAAGGCTCGCTTAAGCGATTGCAAACTGACCATATTGAATTGTACCAAATGCATCATGTTGATCGTAAGGTGAATTGGAGTGAGCTATGGGGAGCGTTCGAGATCGCTCAGACGCAAGGGAAGATTGGCTATATTGGATCAAGTAACTTTGCAGGCTGGGACATTGCGGTTGCACAGGGCGAAGCGAAGGCGAGAGGTTCGCTTGGCTTAGTATCTGAGCAGCATAAATACAATTTGCTTTGCCGTCTTCCGGAGCTGGAGGTATTGCCGGCATCTCAAGCGTTAGGTCTCGGCGTTATTCCGTGGAGCCCGCTCGATGGAGGTTTGCTTGCAGGAAATCATCGTCGCAAGGATGGCGGACGACGCAGCGGTGACACGAAGCGCCTGGACAAACATCGCGAGCAGTTGGATGCTTACGGAAAGTTCTGTGACGAGCTAGGCGAGCCAGAGGATCTAGTGTCACTCGCATGGCTGCTATCTAATCCAGCTGTGACGGCACCGATTATCGGTGTGCGCACGCTTGATCAATTCAAGCGTTCACTTCGCGCCGTTGAGATCAAGCTAGATGAGTCAGCGCTTAAGCGTATAGATGAAATCTTCCCTGGCCCAGGCGGCGACGCTCCACGCGCATACGCTTGGTAAATCGCAAAAGCTCCGTTGCCCCGAATCGTATCGGGGTAACGGAGCTTTTGTTAGTAGGCTGCAAGCCGCAACCCATAACCCACAACCGGCAAACCACAGATCGCGGACACACATCGCTGACTTACAGGCATGAGTCCCCTCTACACGGAGAGGTCATAGACTAGTCAGGATTTGAGAGCATAAACTATCAAGCACAGGTGTTGCAGACTAGCTGGAAGTGTTCTTAAAACTAACTAATATTGAGTCTGTAAGTGTGTGAACGTGCTTACAGCTTCAATTGGCGGTGTTAGTGAAATGTGATAAGTCCATAAGCACGAAAATCGAGCTTACAGACCAAAAATGTGCTCGAAAAAGAGCTGTAAGCATCCAAATCGAGCTTACAGCCCCTCAAAAATAGGTTTTAACGGGTTGTGAATGGTCTGTAAGGCCGGAAATGAAGCTTAAAGGTCAGAAATCAGCTAGAAAAAGTTCTGTAAGCGTAAAAATCAGGCTTACAGTTTTTTAAATATCTAAAATCAAATAAGAATATTGAAAAGGACAGGGTCCTTATTAAGCTCTATGAAATGGAACCCTTTCTTATTCATCCGATCAACGAGCGGATTGTAGTCTTCGCGATGTTTTAGCTCGATACCGACAAGAGCTGGGCCATTGTCTTTATTGGATTTCTTCGTGTACTCGAATCTAGTTATGTCGTCGTTAGGTCCTAGGATCTGATCGAGAAACTCCCGTAGTGCCCCTGCGCGCTGAGGGAAGCTCACCATAAAGTAATGCTTATAGCCCTCATAGATGAGTGAGCGCTCCTTGATTTCCTGCATCCGATCGACGTCGTTATTGCCGCCGCTCACGATGCATACGACTGTTTTGCCGGCGATTTGTTCCCGGTACGCTTCTAGAGCTGCAATCGGCAATGCGCCGGCTGGTTCAGCAACGATCGCATTTTCATTGTATAGGTCAAGCATGGTTGTACATACTTTTCCTTCTGGTACGGTAATGACATCATCGAGCAAATCTCGGCATATCGCATAGGTGAGATCACCGACCCGCTTAACCGCAGCGCCATCAATGAATTTATCGATTTGATCCAGCGGAGTTACCTCGCCTGCATCAAGCGAAACGCGAAGCGATGGTGCACCTTCAGGCTCGACACCGATTATTTTTGTGGAGGGAGACACGATTTTCACATAGGATGCGACACCAGCAGCAAGTCCGCCGCCGCCGACTGTAACGAATACGAAGTCTGGAACTTTATCAGCTGCTTCCATAAACTCTTTTCCAACTGTACCGTTGCCGGCAATGATCTTCGGGTCATCAAACGGATGCACGAAGGCCATACCGCTGCGGTTACTCTCAGCTACCGCTTCAGCGTAAGCGTCATCGAACGTGTCTCCAGTCAAAATGACTTCAACAAATGACCCGCCAAAAAAGGATACTTGTGAAACCTTCTGGCGCGGAGTTGTGCTTGGCATATATATTTTACCCGGAATACCGAGTGTTTGGCAGGAGTAAGCAACACCTTGCGCATGGTTGCCGGCACTGGCGCATACGACACCTTTCGCTAACGTCTCAGGTGAGAGGGAGCGCATGAGGTGATAAGCACCACGTATTTTGAATGAGCGAACGATTTGCAAATCCTCCCGTTTTAGGAGTACATTACAGTTGAATCGTTCGGACAAGACGCGATTATGTTGGAGCGGCGTGCGCGTAATGACATCCTTCAAATGCATTTGCGCTTGAATAATTTCTTCTAAACCAATGTGGGGTATAGGTTGGGTGTTCGGATTCATTTGCGGCCATCCTCTCGATATTCCAATAGTAGTATTTTTATAATTGATTTATTATAGCATTAACATAGAGATTAGAAGAGAGAAGAGGAGAAATTGCCAATGCGCAAAACGATAAGAAGACTGTTAATGGCTTTGGTGCTCTTTCTATTACTGCTAGGCGGCGGCGTTTGGTGGTTGCTGTCATATATTGCGCCAGAAGAGAAGCTTGATTTAGCATATGAGCCTTTCGATGTGAAACAACAAGTAATGTCTATGATCAAAAAGATGAAACCTGAGCTAGTGCTCACAGAGCCGAATATTAACAACTTGGTCAAAATGAGTCTGAAAAGTAAACTCAGCAGCGACGGGCAGTCGCCACTGGAGATTGGGAAGGATGTCCAATTAGAAGGTGCGTACTTCGAGCTGGAACAGGATAAGCTGATTGCCCGGATGAATGTACGGTATAAAGACCGTATTCCTGCTGGATTTGATGCTGTCTATACGATGGAATGGCAGGAGCCTAATATTGTACTGGTTCCACAATCGCTTTCGATCAAGAGATTATCTCTGCCGATAAATACGCTAGAAACGATTACTATTCCGCTGGATTTGCCAAGACAGGATGTTGTAACGGTGCGAGACGTTCAGTTTCTGGTTGATCAAATTATAATTAAGTTTAAAATAAATCTTCAATTAGATTTTAAACTGTAGTCATAGTGGTAATCGATCGTTTGGCAGTCATAAGAGCTTTTTAAAAAGAGGAATTGAGCGCGAGCTGGTAACAGCTTTAGCGCTCTTTTTTGCGTTGTCTTGATTAAAAAAATCCAAAGCTTCTTCTTGACATTGAAGTTGAGAATAGTTATCATATGACTGTTAGTGATAATCATTATCAATTAATAAAGACACAAAAAGCTAATACGTCACTAGAAGCAAGCATATATGGAGTATTTTGAAGGAGCGAGATTTATGCAGACGGAAACAAGCAAGCCTTGGAATTGGCTGCTCTTTCCCTTCTCATCGATAAAGGCTGGGCCAGATTGTTTGTTCGCGGCTTCAGTGGGCCATGGCGTGTATCAAATCGATGAAGCGGGTTGTTGGGATAGGATGGATGAAGGTTTACCGGATCTGACAAATGTGAATCGGCTGCAGCTGCAGCACGAATTGCTTCATGCTTGCACAAGCAATGGACTCTACGAATGGGCCTCGGATAGGTGGGTAAACGACGGGCTAACTATTCCATGTTACCAATTTCGCAAAATAGGCGGAACCTCTTACGTCGCGACAGACGATGGTCTTTGGTCCAAAACGGGATCGAAATGGGAACAGGTCGCAAGCGTTGGTAAACGGGTATACGACTTTATTAACCTGCCGCAATATTTGATCATTGCTCATGACAGCGGTATTTCTCTTTATGATCGTTTTATGGATGATTGGGCGCATTTCGAGCTGCAGGAAAGCGTTACAAGCTTGACTGTTTTTCGCGGGCATCTCATTGGGACAAATGATAAGGGGCAGCTGCTTATTGGAGATAAGAAGGGTAAGTTTAACCGCATTAGCTTTGGTAAAAAATTTATGTTTTCGGTGCTAGCCATAGGGAATGTTGTTTATGTGTGTACGGATAGAGGGCTGTATCAGCTGGCTTATATTCATAATCAAGTCACCTTGTTGTCTATCAAGCTGGGTTATCCGGTTACGGATATTGATGTGCAGGGAGACAGCCTTTATATGGCAACGCTGTTTCAGGGTATTCAATCCGTAAATATTTAAATGAACAGCTAGAGAACGGATAGGAGCCTATACATGGGGAGATGGCGAGCTGCCGGATGAGTTTCTTGATTTTTATGAGGGAATGGATGGCCTGGATTTGAGAGGTAAAAAAGCAGCCGTATTCGGATCAGGAGATACTTCGTATGAAATATACTGCGGTGCGGTAGATATTATAGAAGCAAAGCTGAAGGAATTGGGAGCGGAAATCGTAGGTGAGAGCATTAAATTCGAATATAATCCATCTGAAACAGAGAAAGAACAGGGCAGAACGCTAGGGCGCCTTGTTGCTGGACTTGTAGCCGTATAAAAATCCTCAGTCGATATCCGGAAACGGATCGGCTGGGGATTTTGTTTTGTTGTAGACAAAGGAAAGGCTTATCAAGTAACATGGCAGTAGTCATTTTTGCATAATTACACCTAGAGAAGAACTACTGAGGAGAGATAAGGTTGTCAGAGGAGCTATTGCTAACATTTCGTTCACCGCCGTTGCCGTTTTTTATAGAATCTAACCGAATTACGTATAAAGCTGGGGAAGAGCATCCGAACCGGACTAATCTTGGCGTATTTGATTTGTTGTTTGTGAATAAAGGCACTTTGCATGTGGCAGAGGAAAACAATAGATGGACGCTCGGTCCTGGGGAAGTGCTTATTTTAAGACCTGACCGCTGGCATTATTCCACCCGACCTTGTGAAGAGGAAACGGTGTTCGACTGGATTCATTTTCAAACCGTTGGTGCTTGGGAAGAAACCGAGGGCGGCCAGCAGGGCTCACTGCGCGGAGATTACTACACCTATGCGATTCGTTTGCCAAAACAAATGAAGCTGACTTATCCGGACGAGGCTAAGCTCATCTTCTCCCAACTGCATGATGCGGCTAAGAGCTCGTCGCACGGGGCATTTTGGGAACGGCAGCAGCGTTTTCTGCATTTGCTTCAAATGCTGGACGAAGGCTGGCGTTCAGATGCTGCTAAAGCAGGGGTATCGGTTGCGGAGCGGGCAGCTGCCTATTTAAAGCTCAATTATCGTAGTCCTATCAGCAATACGATGCTGAGCGAGGTGCTCCAGCTTCATACGAATTACATAACGCGTTGCATGACAGAGGTGTTCGACTGCACGCCGCAGCAATATTTGCTTTATTATCGGCTTGACCAAGCGAAGCTGTTGTTAATTAAAACGGATTGGACAATCGCTCGCGTGGCAGAGGAAACAGGCTTCCGTCAAACGCCGCATTTTTCAAGGCTATTTGCTTCGCATACGGGGATGCCGCCTCTTAAATTCCGTAAACGTTTTACGATGTGAATAATTAATAGGCAGGGCATGAAAGACTAATAGCATAAAAGTTTGAGTGAGTAAGAGTGTAATAGAGTTGAATACTAGAGTTTGAGAGTTTAACGGAAAAAAGGAATTGCCGCTGTGTGCATAATATTCGGGCATTTAACAAAAACTGGTTCAATCAACGTGAAAAAAGGAGCGATCGCGATGATTGAACGGTTTTCGTTAACTGCAGAAATTGGCGATATAGTTGAAATGTTTAAGGTAGGTAAGGTTGTACGAGGACATACGAATCGGTTTAATGTGGCACCGACGCAGTCGGTATCGATTGTTATGAATGATCGTTTTGATCAAAGAACGATGCAGGAATCTAGATGGGGACTGTTCCCTTTTTGGGCGAAGGATTCGGTTAATGCCGATCATATGACATTGTCTGACAAGCCCTTCCTCGGAAGAATGCTGAAGAGACAACGGTGTATTTTGCCGTGCAGCGGCTTTTTTGGTCAGAAGCAGGTTGGAAAAGAGCGTGACCCTCGCGCTATGCATATTGTGCTTCCAAGTCAGCAGCTGTTCGGAATAGCGGGCATTTACGATTGCTGGAAAAATGCGAGCGGCAAAGAGATGCGGGCTTTTACAATTCTAACTGCAGCTTCTTCTGGCGCGATGTCTGTTTGGCAGCCTAGGGTTCCGGTTATTTTGGACGAGGATGGTATTGAGGATTGGCTAAACCCTCGTATTACGGAGTTCAGCGGACTTCGCAAGCATCTGGAAGCGATGGACACCTATTTAATGCGCGCTTACCCGGTCACCAATGCTGTCCACAACGAGTTGTTTGAGTCGCCAGATTGCATTCGGGAAATCCGTCCGGATTTTGCATGATTCAAACGCTCAAACCACCAAGTAACTGAGTAATTGAGGATATTGTCGTCCTTCGTAGCCCTGTGAGGCAAACTCACTAATTAGTTAAGAGAAGCTCACTATAAAGGTGAAAAATTGGTTTTTCTAATGGGATAGTGAGGAAAACCTCACTCGCCATGAACTTATGTTCATGGGGAATGAGATTTACCTCACTATTTTTTGTGTTGTCTGGGATGCAGACAAGTTAATAGTGAGGATAGCCTCATTCTTAATGATGTTTGCCTCAGTATGGATGAGTTGAGACCGTACATTTAGTAGGCCTAAGCTCGAACCCGCTGCAATTCCGCAGTCAGCAAAGGGACTACATCGAACAGATCACCGACGATACCGTAATCCGCTACGCCGAAAATAGGAGCTTCGGCGTCTTTGTTGATGGCGACGATGATGCGAGATTGGCTCATACCGGCTAAATGCTGGATGGCGCCGCTGATGCCGCAGGCAATATACAGCTGCGGTGTCACGACTTTGCCGGTTTGCCCAATTTGCAGGGCATAATCGCAATAGCCTGCGTCGCAGGCGCCGCGGGAGGCTCCGACCGCACCGCCGAGAACGGAAGCTAGCGCCTGCAACGGCTCGAAGCCGGCTGCGCTGCGTACACCTCTGCCGCCGGATACGACTACGTCGGCTTCGGCAAGATCGAGCTGGCCGCCGGCTCGGCGAACGAGGCTATGCACGGCGGTATAGAGCTGCGGCACCGTAAAAGGCAGCGCCACAACGGTGCCCGTACGTTCGGCGGCGTCAAGCGGTTCCGCCGCCGGCAAATTATTCGGGCGCACCGTGATGACCCACGGGTGGCCCGGCACGAAGCTGCGCCGCTCGAACGCCTTGCCGGCGTAGAGCGGGCGAATAAAGCCGACGTTATCGCCACCTTGAGATGGTTCGATGGCGATAACGTCGGCGATGTGGCCGGCGCCATAGGCCGCGGCCACACGGGGCGCGAGCTCGCGCCCCACTGAGGTGTGGCCGAGCAAAAGCGCGTCCGGCCGCACCACATCCATTGCTGCGCTGAGGGCGGCGAAGCACGCCTCGGGCGCATAGGCGCGGAGGGAAGGATCGTCGGCGATATGCACGACGTCCGCCCCCCGCGCGGTTAGCGCGGCGGCTTCTTCAGCCGCGCCGCCGGTGCAGGCAAGGACGGCATGGACAGCGCCGTCCTTGCCTGCGAGCTGCCGCGCTGCGCCGAGCGCTTCAAGCGCCACGCGGCGCAAGCTGCCGTCGCGGCATTCTGCAAAGACAAGTATTGTTTTGGACATAGGATGTAACTCCTCCCTCGTAACTTTGCTGCTGAAAATGGTGATTGGTTTAACGAGTAACATTGTATTTCATAAAGATGGTTGGCTTAAACGACTAACATTGCTGCTAGAAATGATGATTGGTTAAAAAGAAACATTGCCTCAGAGGAGGATGTTTGCTCTTTAAGAGTAACGTTGCTGCTGATAATGATGAGTGGTTAAAGGAGTGACATGACTGCAGAAAAGGATATTTGGCTTATAAAGTAACATTGTCTCTGAGAAGAATGTTTGGTCTATAAAAGTAACGTTGCTGCTGAAAATGATGATTGGTTAAAAGAGTAACATGGCTCTTAAGTATGCTGGCTGGTTTAAAAGAGTAACATTGTTGCTGAACTTATTTCTATAGTTTGGTTACAAGCAGTAACGGACCTCAGATCCCTTATTTGCAAGAATTACCTTCGTTTTGGGATGTTAACGGACATCAGATCCCTTATTTGTATGAAAAGGATCGAATATGCCTCCAACCAACCGGAATAGCGGACCTCATGTCCGTAACAGGCCTAAAATGCATGAAAATTCAAGAATAGCGGAACTAATGTCCGTAACTTCTCTTAGTGAGGTGAAAATTGAAGAACAACTAACACTCCACGTGTCTTTGACCATCCTCAATAGCATAGGAACTCGAGTGATGGACCCAGTGTTCGTTACAGTTATTCACTTGATGTGAAGAACCCACTTCAAGGAGATTAATTGTGTTTTGGCCAGAGTTACCGTTGGTCGTTGATGGCAGTGGCAGTGTAAGAGTTAATGTTATGTCGGTACCAGCACCTTAAAGCAACTTCGCCTCCGACTGCAGCAACGCCACTAACGCAGCTGCCTGCTCTACAGGTGCGCCACCAAGCCTTTGACCGGAAGCACGAGGTGGAGGCGGGAGCAACTGAGTTCTTACTGTACGAGGACTAATACCTGATATCCCGCTCGCTGAAGCTCCTGCATACGCATTTGAACTAGCATTATCACCCGCCCCATCACTACCAAAAAGCTCCTCAACCGCAATGGTGCGCAGAGGTTTTTTCTTCGCCTTCATAATGCCCGGAAGGGAAGGGTAACGTGGCTCGTTAAGTCCTTGCTGTGCTGTGATGAGGGCAGGCAAGGGGATGGAAACGGTCTCCGTATCGCCTTCTACATCTCTCTCGACCAAAGCGTACCTTTCCGCAAGTATCTGTGAAGGAGCGGAATCTTCCGTTAAGGATGCGTCCCTTTCTGCACCCGTAACAATAGACAGCTTAACCGCAGAGGAGGCATGTGGTAAGCTGAGTCGCTGTGCCACTTGGAGAGCGACACTGCCAGAACCGCTGTCCACAGCGAATAACCCAGCCAGCAGCAAATCCGGGGCGAGCGGCTCGATCACCGAAGCTAATGCAGCAGCTACAGCAAAGCCATCGTCGGGCAGTGAGCTATTATCGAGCCGGATCGCTTCATCGGCCCCGACAGCAAGCGCGGTACGCAGTGCATCCTGCGCCCGTTCTGGTCCGCAGGTGACCACGATCACCTGACCGCCATGCCGCTCCCGTTGCAAAATAGCTTCCTCTAACGCGTATTCGTCATAAGGATTGATAACAAACTTCGCTTCACTTTCGTCGACGCCCTGCGGCGTAACGATTATTTTCTCCTCCGTATCAAACGTTTGTTTGAGAAGTACTACTATTTTCAGCATAGAAGTTCCCTCATTTACACCAAAATTTTTGTTGCAAAAACATTGTCCATCAGTGCTACGATATGACGCTTTGAAAGCGAATAGACCGTACACTTTCGTTCAATGAGCGGCATGTTCAAGGGAAAAACCTCATATACATGGAGCACCGCGGCTATTTTTTGATATTTAAGTATTTGTACGTTTTCACGTACAAATGTACTTAAATATCTACGCGAAACGAGCCTACGCCGCCAAGGGGCGCTACAGTTCACAAATGAAAACGCTTTAATACTTGTCCAACTACTTCGTTCGTACATGTGGGTTAGATAAACCGGCATACAAGGAGGCGGGGCATATGGCTTGGGAGTTGGTCAGATGGCTGATGTTTGCGGCGCTTACATTGCTTGCTTTATCCATGTTCTCGGCCGTAGTACTTAGGCGTGTAGGATACATGCGGCTTGGAGTGAAGTCTGTTTTTACACGTTATAGGCAGAACCAAAAGCAGACAGAAAAGAACAGTTTTAGTGGTCAAGTATTCGGTCATCGCAAGCTGTTGAATGATGTCCGGAGCGGGATCATGCATTTGGTTTATTTTTACGGCTTTATTATGCTTCAGTTTGGGGCGGCAGATTTAATATGGAAAGGGTTGAATGGAGGCGTACCGCTTCCACTTCCTTTTTACCATTGGTTCTCTTGGACGCAGGAGATTACGGTAACGTTGGTGCTGGTAGCAGTGGTTTATGGCGCATTTCGGCGTTATGGAGAGCGGCTTCCGCGGCTCAAGCGAGGCTGGAAGCCCTCACTTGTCATGTGGTTTATCGGCTCGCTTATGCTTACTATTTTATTCACTTTAGCATTCGAACGAATGGCTGCTGACGGAAGTCTGGGAAGTCTTAACGGTTCAACAGCAGCACTGAAAAAAAGTTCCGTCACAGTCGCAGCTAACACAGATTCGTCTACAGTCTCACTACGTAACACAGATTCGTCTAATGTCACACTAACGCAAGCAGCAGTATTAACCTTTTCACCACTCACAAATGCAGTCCAAGCAAATGCTCATGTCGTAGCGCCAAGCTATGCACCAGTAAGCGTACAGCTAGCCAAAGCGCTCCATTATGCAGGCGTGCAGCCAAAAAGCTGGCTGGCTCATGCTGGTTTTGAAGTTTTTTGGTGGCTGCACTTAATGGTACTGCTCGGTTTCCTTGTATACGTCCCTCAGTCCAAGCATTTTCATTTGCTAACCGCTCCAATTAATTTATGGTTCAGACGAAGCTCGCCGCCGGGGCGGTTAACGCCATTAAATTTGGAGGATGAGGAAGCTGAGACGTTCGGAGCGGGCAAGGTGGAGCATTTTTCGCAAAAGCAAATGTTGGATTTCTATTCCTGCGTCGAGTGCGGGCGTTGTACGAATGTATGTCCGGCTGCAAGTACTGGCAAGTTGCTGTCACCGATGCATCTGATCATTAAGCTGCGTGATCATTTAACGGAGAAAGGAGCGGCTATAACATCCAAGTCGCCTTGGATGCCTGCGGGTATTTGGCAGAGCAGATCGAGTGAGAGCTACGCGCATGTCATGGGGGCGGTGCTTCCGGCCTGGGATGATAGCTTTGACGATGGAATTACGACTATCACTCCAACGATGGCTGCACAGGCACAGGCCTGGAGCAAACGTAAGTCAATTAAGGCTGAGGAGGTGGAATTGATCGGCGAGGTGATTACCGAGGAAGAGTTATGGGCGTGCACGACCTGCCGTAATTGCGAGGATCAATGCCCAGTCGGTAATGAGCATGTCGATAAAATCATTGATATGCGTCGGTATCTTGTTTTGATGGAGGGTCGCCTTCCGTCTGATGGACAACGCGCGTTGCAAAATATTGAGCGTCAAAGCAATCCATGGGGCTTGCCGCGTGCTGAGCGTGCCGCTTGGATTAGTGATTGTGAGAGTCGAACAGGGATTCGGGTTCAAACCATGCAGGAGCTGAAGCGACTGGGGCGAAAGCCGGATGTGCTGCTTTGGGCAGGATCGATGGGTGCTTATGATTCGCGAAGCCGCCGTGTGTTGTTTGATCTAGTCCGGTTACTTGATCATGCGGGCATTAGCTTTGCGACACTCGGCAATGAGGAGCGGAGCTCGGGTGATACGTCAAGGCGGATCGGGAATGAACTGCTTTTTCAGGAGCTATGCCGCGAAAATATTGAAACACTCCACAAATATGATGTGAAGCAGATCGTGACCGCTTGCCCACATACGTTTAACACTTTTAAAAATGAGTATCCCGATTTCGGCCTTAATCCCGACATTAAAGTGGAACATCACACCGAGCTGCTGTCGAGGCTGCTTGCGGATGGTGTGTTGAAGCCCGTTTATGAGCTGGAGGAGCGGGTTACTGTACATGATTCCTGTTATCTAGGCCGCTACAACGACACTTACGAAGCACCACGAAATGTACTGCGGGCGATTCCTGGTGTAACGATTGAAGAAATGCAGCGTTCGCGTGCGAATGGGATGTGTTGCGGCGCGGGTGGCGGGTTGATGTGGATGGAAGAGCATTCGGGGACACGTGTTAATCATGCGAGAACCGCACAGGCACTAGAGGTGAAGCCATCTGTCATTAGCTCAGCATGTCCCTATTGTTTGACGATGATGGAGGACGGACTAAAGGCGTTGTCAGCGGACAAAAAAGTTGCTGCGCGTGACGTGGCAGAGCTGCTGGCTGAAAGTATTTTTGGAGACGTATAAATTGGAAGGAGGGGGCCCATGTCTATTAAAACGCAGCAAAAAAGCGCCAGCGCAATCCGCAAAGCGGCGGTAATCGGCTCTGGAGTTATGGGGGCGGGCATTGCCGCTCATCTAGCGAATGCGGGTATGCGCGTCATGCTGCTGGATGTCGTACCGGAATCGTTGACTGAGGAGGAGGCGAGTCTTGGGCTGACGCTAGATGATGCTAAGGTTCGCAATCGTCTGGCAAACGCCGCAATAGTAAAAATGAACAAGATTCAGCCCGCGCAGCTGTATGATCCGTCCTGGTCATCTCGGATAACGCCGGGCAATCTGACCGATCATTTGGCAGCCCTGGGGGATGTCGATTGGATCGTCGAAGCAGTTGTCGAAAGGCTGGACGTGAAGCAACGGGTTCATGCGGCCATTGAATCAGTACGGCAGCCGGGGACTCTGGTCAGCACGAATACATCCGGTCTATCCGCAGCGTCGATGGTGGAAAGGCGGAGTGAAGAGTTTAGGGAGCATTTTGCGGTGACGCATTTTTTTAACCCGCCTCGATATATGAAGCTTGTGGAGATTGTTCCTACCGCGGATACGGATCAGGCTGTCGTTCAATTGCTGACTGAGGTTTGTGAGAAAAGGCTTGGGAAAGGCGTTGTTATCGCAAAAGACACCCCTAATTTTATTGCGAATCGCATTGGCACCTTCGGCATGCTGGTTACGCTGGAGGATACGCTGCGCTTTGGACTTACAGTGGAGGAGGCTGATGCGCTAACCGGTCCGGCAATGGGGAGGCCGAAGACGGCGACGTTTCGGATGCTTGATCTCGTTGGGTTAGATACGCTGCTGCATGTTGTTGATAACGTGCGAGAGAGAAGTGAGGATGCTGCTGAGCAAGCTGTTTTTGCCAGACCGCCATTGCTGGAGCAGTTGGTTGCAAGCGGAAGACTGGGGGAGAAAACGGGGGCGGGCTTTTATCGGAAGCTGAAGGGGAAAGGCGGAAGTGAGATTGAATCGCTTAGCTTGGACACTTTTGAATATGGGGCGAAGCGTGCTGTAAGCTCTCCAATCATTGATGCGGCAAAGGCGGCCAAGGGCCCGGCGGCTAAAGTAAAAGCGCTGCTGCGTACCGATCCGCGTGATCGCTATGCGAAATTTGCATGGTCAACGATCAAAAAAACACTGCTCTACTCCGCGGCTCAGGTTGGTATTATCGCCGACTCCATCGTGGATATCGACAGGGCGCTGCGGTGGGGCTTTAATTGGGAGCTTGGACCGTTTGAGCTGTGGGATGCCATCGGGCTTCGTGAATCCGTCCAGCAAATGCAGAAGGAGGGCGATGCTGTACCGGAGTGGGTGACGGAGTGGATCGCTGCCGGTAATCAGAGCTTTTACCAAGTCGAAAATAATAAACGGGTATATGTGGCGAGCGGGGCTTATAAGCTTGAAGAACAGGAAGCTGACATCATTTCTTTACCAGCGTTAAAAGCTTCTGGGAGAACTGTCCTGTCCACATCAGGAGCGAGCTTAATTGATATTGGCGATGACGTTGTGCTTTTGGAATTTCATTCGCCTAATAATGCGATTGGCGGAGATATTTTATCCGCGATCCAGCAAAGCACTGCGGAGGTCGCTCTTAATTGGCGCGGACTAGTCATTGCGAACGAAGGCCGGAATTTTTGCGTCGGTGCCAACTTAATGCTGCTGCTAATGGAAGCTCAAAATGGCGAGTGGGACGAAGTAGAGGACATTATTCGTTATTTTCAAAGCACGATGCTTCAGCTCAAAAGACTTGATCGGCCTGTCGTAGCAGCGCCGCATCGGATGACACTTGGCGGCGGAGTGGAGGCATGCTTGCCTGCGGATCAAATCATTTATTCGCCAGAGACGTATTTTGGACTGGTCGAGACGGGTGTGGGCCTTATTCCTGCGGGCGGGGGCTGTAAGGAAGCGGCTGCGATGGCAGCCGAACGGGCGCTTCTCGCAAACGGAGGTAGGGCAGGCGGAGATTTGCAGCCGCATTTGAATGCGCTGTTCGAGACGATCGCAATGGCTAAAGCATCCACGAGCGGCTTCGAAGTGAGCAAGCTTGGATTTATGCGGCCGCAGGATCGCGTCATTATGCGGCAGGAAGCTCGCATCGCGGAAGCGAAGCGAGCGGTGCTGGAGCTGGACAGAGCGGGCTATTCGGCGCCCGCCGAGGCGAGAATTCGCGTTGCCGGACGTGAAGGCAACGCGGTGTTTAAGGTCGCGGTGCAGGCGATGCAGCTAAGCGGTTTTGTTAGTGAGCATGACGCGCTTATCGGCGGCAAGCTCGGGCATATTTTGGCCGGCGGAGATATTCAGCCGGGTGCTGAGGTGAGCGAGCAGTATTTGCTCGATCTGGAATGCGAAGCGTTCCTGAGCTTATGCGGCGAGCCTAAAACGCAGCAGCGCATGAGTCACATGCTAGCGACGGGCAAGCCGCTTCGCAACTAATCTTTGCGGAGCGTGCCTTGTAGCAGAAGAGGTAGCTTGGAGTAGTTAGTTGGAGTGACTTGTGGTGGAAGAGGGAGCTTGGAGTTAGCTGGAGTGACTTGTAGCGGAAGAGGTAGCTTGGAGTTAGCTGGAGTGACTTGTCGCGGAAGAGGTAAGCACTTGCCGAGCGGTACTCCTTCTTGTGAGGAGAACTCACTATTTAGTGAGGCTAACTTCAGTAATATCGCTTGTTTGTGGCACATCGAACCGTTAAGTGAGGAAAAGCTCACTCCCCATGAGGAAAACCTCTTCGCAAGTGAGGTTTACTTCACTAATTAATCAGAGCAAGAAATGACGCCTAGAAATAAGTGAGCCTAACCTCACTTCATAAGAGGCTAAACTCACTAATGCAGTCGCATGGAGTGACATGCAGCAGAAGAGCAGCTCAAAGTTAGCTGAAGTGGCATGTGGCAGAGGGTGTAACTTGTGGTTGATTGGAGTGACATGCAGCAGAAGAGCAGCTCGAAGTTAGTCGAAGTGTCTTGTGGCAGAAGGAGTAACCACCTACCAAGCTCACTCGTCCTAGTGAGGCTAACTTCAGTAATATCGCTTGTTTGAGGCACATCGAACCGATTAGTGAGGCAAAGCTCACTCCCCGTGAGGTTTGTCTCATCGCCAATGAGTTTTATCTCACTAATTATCATAGGATCTGATGATGCCTAGAAATTAGTGAGCCTAACTTCAGACTTAGTGAGGCTTGCCTCATTGTTGGACGATTTCACTCACTTCACCCACTTCACCACAATGAACCGTTGGTTGCAAACTAGCCAACCACAACGAACCGTTGGCTCCACAATAGCCAACGCACGGATGGCTCCAAACGGGCTAACCAAAACTCACTGTTGGCTACACAATAGCCAACCACACCACACCCGCCGCTTCGGCCAAAGCCGAGAGGCGACACCATTCAAAGGAGGTAGAGCGATGTCAGCTGCATCACCGTTTAGCGATCACGATCGTGATGCTGTAATTGTAGCCGCGGTAAGGACAGCGGTAGGCAAAGCATCGAAGGGAAGCTTTGCAGAAACGAGAGCTGAGGATTTAGGACGCGCCGTACTGCAAGGTGCTCTAGAAAGATTGCCAGGCGTATCGCCTGATCAAATCGAGGATGTCATTCTCGGCTGTGCCATGCCAGAAGGGGAGCAGGGGCTAAATGTCGCGCGTGTCATCTCGTTATATGCAGGATTTCCAGTAACGACGCCGGCTGTTACGGTCAACCGTTTCTGTGCATCTGGGCTGCAGGCTATTGCATATGCGGCAGAAAGGATTCGATTGGGTGAGGCGGATATCATTGCGGCCGGTGGAGTAGAGAGCATGAGTCATGTGCCGATGACCGGCTTCAAGCTGTCACCTCATCCAGGAATTGTTGATGCAATGCCAGAGGTTTACATGGGCATGGGACACACAGCGGAGGAAGTTGCACGCCGATTTGGTGTAACGCGTGGTGCGCAGGATGCGTTTGCTGCAGAGAGTCACCGTAAAGCGGCTGCAGCGATCGCGGAAGGTAGATTCGAGGCGGAGATCGTGCCGATGACCGTCACTAGGTCGGGGGTGAATGAGGCAGGAAGGCCATGGGAAAAAGTATTCGAGTTTCACACGGATGAGGGGGTGCGCCCAGAAACGTCAGTACAAACGTTGGCTCCGCTGAAGCCATCGTTCGCTCGAGAAGGTACGGTTACAGCAGGTAACACATCCCAAATGAGTGATGGAGCAGCAGCTGTCATTGTGATGAGCCGCGCTCGTGCAACTGAGCTTGGATTAAAGCCTCTAGCTGTTTTTCGCGGTTATAGCGTAGCAGGCGTTGCTCCAGAGGTGATGGGCATTGGTCCGATTGAAGCAGTGCCCAAAGCACTTAAGAAGGCAGGCATTACGGTAGATCAGGTTGATTTGTTTGAGCTGAATGAAGCTTTTGCAGCACAATGTGTTCCAATTATTGAACAGCTTGGCATTAATCCCGAACTTGTGAATGTGAATGGTGGTGCGATTGCACTTGGCCATCCGCTTGGGTGCACTGGAACGAAGCTGACGGTTTCTCTAATCCATGAGCTTGGCCGGCGAGGTGGTGGTATTGGAGTAGTAACGATGTGTGTCGGAGGTGGTATGGGAGCTGCCGGTGTTATTGAAGTGTATGGACAAAACTGAAGGGAGATCTGCGGCATGACGGTTACGAAAAGTTTTGGCGGACGTTTTGTTCTGGAGGATAGCTTGCCGGATTCGGTTGTGACGCCAGAGGACTTTACGGAGGAGCAGAAGATGATGTCAGAAGCCGCCAAGCAGTTTTTGGAGGCAGAAATTTATCCGCATGATAGCGAGCTGGAAGCTCTCAATTATGATTTGACAGTCGAGCTCATGCGCAAGGCTGGAGAATTGGGGCTGCTTGGAGCCGATGTGCCTGAAGCATATGGCGGGCTTGGACTAGACAAGGTAAGCACGACACTGCTTGCAGAAAACTTGTCGCGAGCATCCTCTTTTGCACTTTCGGTAGGCGCCCATACGGGAATCGGCACTCTTCCGATTGTATTTTTTGGCACAGCATCGCAAAAAGCCAAGTATTTGCCGGATTTAGCTTCGGGGAAGCTGATTGCGGCTTATTGCTTAACCGAACCAGGTTCCGGCTCGGATGCACTCGGGGCTAAGACTTCTGCGAGGCTGTCGCCAAGCGGGAAGCATTATGTACTTAACGGCTCTAAGCTGTATATTACGAACGCTGGATTTGCGGATTTGTTCATTGTTTATGCGAAGGTAGATGGCGAATATTTTACAGCATTTATTGTAGAGCGGGGAATGAAAGGATTCAGTGTCGGTCCGGAGGAGCATAAGATGGGCATCAAGGGCTCATCGACATGCCCGATTTATTTTGAAGATGTGGAGGTTCCGGTTGAAAATCTGCTCGGGGAGATTGGAAAAGGGCATCATATCGCTTTTAATATTTTGAATATCGGTCGATTTAAGCTAGGTGCGGCCTGTCTCGGTTCATCGAAAGAAACGATTGAGCTGGCTTCATCCTACGCGAATACACGCAAGCAGTTCGGTCGTGCCATCTCATCCTATCCGCTTATCGGCGCCAAGTTAGCTGACATGAACATTCGAACCTATGTACTTGAGAGTATGGTGTATCGGATCGCTGGTTTTATTGATACTACTCTGCAATCCACTGAAATAGCAGGTGAGACAACTGACGGCGGTATGCAGATTGCGAAGGCGATTGGTGAGTATGCGATAGAGTGCTCAATCTTGAAGGTGTTTGCCTCTGAAGCGCTTGATTTTATTGCGGATGAGGGTGTTCAAATCCATGGAGGGTATGGTTATATTCGGGATTATAAGGTGGAGCGGATTTACCGCGATTCGCGAATTAATCGGATTTTCGAAGGGACGAATGAAATTAATCGTATGCTCATACCAGGCACCTTGATGAAAAAAGCAATCAAAGGCGAGCTGCCGCTGCTCCGCCATGTACGTGCACTCCAGAGTGAGCTTGTTCAACCGATGCCGATCCCAGCTTTCGACAAGCCGCTAAGTAAGGAAGCATACCGTATTGCTCAAGCCAAAAAAAGCTTTTTGGCGGTCGGTGGACTCGCGGTACAGAAGCTTGGACAAAGGCTAGAACAGGAACAAGAGGTGCTGTGCTCACTTGCTGACATTATGATTGAGCTTTTTGCAATGGAGAGTGCATGGCTTCGTACGCAAAAAATGGTCAATGCAAACGGAGAAGCCGCCTCGGAAAAAACAGGCCATGCGATTGCTATGACGACTGTTTTTGTGCAGGAGTCGATGGACAAAATCGAATCACTGGCTAAGCTTGCGCTAGCCGCGCTTGAGCAAGGTGATGGGCTGCAAATGCAGCTTTCCATCCTTAAGAAGCTTATGCGTGCGCCGCTTTCCGATACGGTAGCGTTGAAGCGTACAATTGCAGCAAAGGTTATTCGAAGTGAGCATTATGTCGTGTGAAGGGGGAGACCATGAATGGATCCGCTCAAACCGCAGGACCCGCATTTGCCCGAACAGCAGTTAGCTGAAGAGTCGACGACTGATTCATCTGCTGAGCAACCTGCTGAAGAGTCAACGACTGATCCATCCGCTGACCAGCCAACAGACGAATCGACACTTGATTCATCTGCCGAATTGCAGTCCGACAACGAATCGGCGCAACCGACACCGCCGCTTGATGAAGGTGAGCTGCCGCGCCCTTGGCTGCGTCACTATCCCAAGGAGATCGCTCATTCGCTAGTCTATCCGAACGACAGTATTGTTCAATTTTTATTGAATGCCGTTAATAAATTTCCAGACCATACAGCCATTCATTTCTTAGGCAAAACCATGACCTACCGCGAGCTGCATACCGATGCAGTTAGGCTGGCAAGCGGTCTTATCTCACTCGGCATAGCAAAAGGGGACCGGGTGGCGATCATGCTGCCAAACTGTCCGCAAGCGGTTGTTGCCTATTATGGCATCTTGCTTGCAGGCGGAGTTGTTGTTCAGACGAATCCACTGTATGTGGAGCGGGAACTTCAGCATCAATTGTTAGATAGTGGAGCAGTGGGTATAATAACGGTAGATTTACTTTATGACCGCTTGTCCCGCGTGCGCGGGGAGCAGCCTGAGATAGGTCCGCTTCCGCTGCTGCAGCATATTGTTGTCACTTCCATTAAGGATGGGCTACCATTTCCGAAGAACATGCTTTACCCGATTAAACAGCGCAAAGAAGGCTTTCGTTCCACGATTCCTTATGGAAGTCGTGGGGTTGTTTCATATAAAAAATTACTGGCTTCAAAATCACAATCGATCGAGCTGCCAGAGCTGGCGGAAGGCCATGAGGTGGCCGTTTTACAATATACAGGCGGGACAACTGGAACACCAAAAGGTGTGATGTTAACGCACCGCAATCTGGTTGCCAATACGATGCAGATATCGGCATGGTGTTATAAAGCGATAGACGGCAAGGAAAGATTTCTTGCTGCATTGCCGTTGTTTCATGTTTTTGGATTAACGGTACTAATGAATATGTCCGTGCTGCGTGCAGGCATGCTGATTTTGCTGCCGCGGTTTGAGACGGAGGTTGTGCTGAAAACAATCAGTAAGCTGCATCCCACGATTTTTCCAGGTGCGCCTACTATGTATGTGGCACTTATTAATCATAACAATGTGGACAAATCAGATCTGTCCTCCATCAATATATGTGTCAGCGGTTCTGCGGCTCTGCCGCTTGAGGTGCAAGAGCAATTTGAGTCCCTAACAGGAGGGAGACTCATTGAAGGCTATGGTTTAAGTGAAGCTTCGCCGGTGACTCACGCCAACCCTGTATGGGGGTTGCGTAAAATAGGTACGGTAGGCGTACCATTCCCAGACACTGAAGTTCAAATAGTGGACCCTGCCACAGGAAAGAGATTGCCGATCGGTCAGCTTGGAGAGTTGATCGTCCGTGGACCTCAGGTCATGAAAGGGTATTGGAATAAACCGGAGGAAACGGCACAGGTGCTGCGTGACGGATGGCTGTACACGGGCGATCTCGCAACGATGGATGAGGATGGCTTTTTTACCATTATGGATCGGATGAAGGATGTTATTATAGCAGGCGGCTTTAATATTTATCCGCGTGAGGTAGAGGAGGTGCTGTATGAGCATCCTGCTATCAGAGAAGCGGCTGTTATCGGTGTGAAAGACAGTTATCGGGGGGAGACGGTGAAAGCTTTTATCGTACTGAAGGAGGGGTGGCAGGTTTCGAAGGAGCAGCTGGATGTGTGGTGCAGAGAACGGCTGGCCTCTTATAAAGTACCGCATCATTACACCTTTAGGGAAACGCTTCCAAAAACGATGATCGGCAAAGTGCTCCGTCGCAAGCTATATGAGGAAGATGCTGAGGCAGAAAAAGCAGCAGCTGACAAAGGGCGGTGAGTGACATGGATGAGGAATGGTTTGTCCAGCAGGCGGATCAAGCGGGCCATTTGACTAGACTGGCAGAGCGTGCGCAGGAGACATTTTGGGGACTGCTTGGTTGTGAGGTTGTGCAAGCCGATGCGCGAAAAGCTATAATTTGTTTAGATGCTATGAAGCCGCATCTTAACTTGCTCGGCATTGTCCACGGTGGTGTACTTATGTCGCTAATTGATAATGCAATGGGTCTAGTCGTTATGCTAGCTGCTTCTAATGAGAAGACTGTTACTGCCAATATGACCACGCATTTTCTCGCCAGCAGCAAGGGAGGCTTGCTCCTATGCGAAGCTGAACTGGTGCACCGGACAGAGCGGACGATTACGCTTCAAGCAGTGGTCAAAGATGAAGGAGGGAAATTACTCGCTTGGGGCAGCGGAGCATACCGTCTCCTATAGATAGGGAATGCACCTAGTTGCTTGCACCTGTAAAAGTGGTTATAATTATACCTAATAAATGGCAATTTGTCTGTTTAGTGAAATGATTCAATATGAAGCGTAATATACCGATAATAAAAGAAAAGAAGGGAGGCGAGTACATGGTCCAAGGCTGGGTGACAATGCTCGTATTGGCTTTTGGAATTATAGTTGCCGTGATTGGTGTTTTAGCGTATTTAAGAATGTTTCGTAAAGACAGACTTTCAGCAAAATCTCGGTCAGGAGTTGATGTCTCGCCTCCAAAAGGGATAAATTCAGCAGAAGTAACTGATGATCGGGCTCAATTGGAAACGGTTACCGAACATGCCGCGACAAAGGATTAAAATTTGTTTACTTTCATAATTTCTCCCAGAATGTTATAATAGTAAGAAAAATGCAAACATTGTGACACTTTGACCATGGAGTTACCTGCACCGAGTGGGGGTCTTGCGGTGTAACACCGCATGCGGTATCGTACATTGCTGTTTCGGACGACCATCCAACGTATAGGGGAGGAGATTTCATGGCGAAACATAGCCAGAATGAAGTCAAGGAAAGCCTGAAGGAACTCACGAGAATTTTTCAACCCAAAGACGCGCGTAAATTTGTTAAGGAATATATTCGGAAGTATCGGATTACCGGTGGTTACGAGGATGAATTGACGACATTGGTGGAAAATGAACTATGCAGAATTAACTCCTCGGTCAGCTGATCACAACATGAATAATAGGCTTTGTCTCCTGTATTTATACAGGTGGCAAAGCTTTTTTGTTTTTTTAGGGGCTGGAGCTGTACATCTCGCTGACCTCAATTGGGTGCGTAGGGTGTTGAATGGTAGAGGGCGTGCAGGAGTTTTAGGGTGGGGAAAGTAATCAGGTTCCTCAAGTAGTGCAGCTCAGCTATGGCGAGTGGAGGCTAGGTTCATGTACTTAAAGCTCGCTGTTTGCGTTGCTATGAAACCTATTATTGAGGAATGGTCATGTTAGAACAGATCCTTGAATAAAGGTAATAATAGACAAATCCGAAGCTCTCGATGCAGCTGGACTTGCCTAACTAACCACAAGGAGGTTTAGAGATGGCAGTGGTTTTGAAAACGAAAGAAAATATTCGCGGTATTAGAAAAGCGGGGCGAATAGTCGCCGCCTGTCACCAGGCACTTTCCAAACGTATCGCGCCAGGCGTCACAACGCAGGAAATTGATCGTTTTGTAGAGCGGTTTATGCTTGATCGAGGAGCTACTCCTGCTCAGAAAGGATATAAGGGGTATCCGTTTGCGACTTGCGCCTCCGTTAATGAGGTGGTATGCCATGGATTCCCTGGATCAGAGCCATTAGAGGCGGGCGATATCGTCACAATCGACATGGTGGCTGACTTGGATGGATGGAAAGCAGATTCGGCATGGACCTATGCAATAGGCAAGTCGAGTGCTGCAACTGACAAGCTTTTGGAAGCGACTAAGCAATCGCTGCAGGCTGGCATTAAGCAGGCCATTATAGGGAATAGGATTGGCGATATTGGCTACGCGGTACAATCCAGTGCGGAACGAGCAGGCTTTGAAGTGGTAACCGCTTTTGTCGGCCATGGTATTGGCAGAAGCATGCATGAATTTCCTGAGGTTTTGCACCGGGGTATTCCAGGTCAGGGGGTTCAGCTTGAAGAGGGAATGGTTATAACGATAGAGCCGATTCTCACGGCAGGGAGAGCGGACGTATATATTGCGAATGATGGCTGGACCGCGCGTACAAGAGATGGAGCTTGGGCGGCACAGTTTGAACATACGGTAGCGATTACGAAGAATGGACCGATTGTTTTGACTCGTTGGGAGAAATAATTGAAATGAAATAGGTGAAGTTCGTTCAGCAAATGAACGGACTTCTTTTAATATATAATAATTTATAAGTTTTCACTTATAAATGTGCTTATATATCACCGCGAAACGAATGCTTTTGCCGAAGAGGACGGCGACAGTCGTTTACGCTTGATATGCGAACAAAGATGGCTGTGGCGTATTTCTTCTATACTATATGGACTTATTTTAGCGGTATAATGAAAGTAGATAGTTAAAGCGGAATAAGCAGGAGGGACCCATGTGGGCAAAATGTTGGATCGGCTGCGTAAAGGGTATGGGAAGAAGCTAGTCTCACTGCATTCGTGGAACGGCTGGCTGGTCGTTATTTTGGCATTGACCGGACTTATTCTTGTTGGCGGGTTTTGGCGTGGTTTTCTGGGTGAAGGACGGGTATGGGTGAAGTGGCTGCATACGGCGGTCGGTATTCTCTCTATTTTACCTGTTGTCTATTACTTGGCGCTCGCAGGAAAGCATTGGAAGCAGTTGAAGGCAAAGCCTTGGCAGCGATTTAATGTGCTAGTTGTGCTTGTCTTGCTGGTTGGTTGGTTTGTATCGGGTGTTCTGCTATGGCAATTCAGAGCTGTTGGTCCGCGTGTGTCAAACGTCGCTTTGGTCGTACATGATTTGCTCACATGGGTCGGTTTGCCTTATATTATTTATCACTCGATTACTCGGGTAAAATGGCTGAAGGAGCCGAATCGTCGCACGATCAAAAATGATCGTGAAGCGGACGACATTCATCCAGCCGGATCGCCGCAGGCCGTGTATACTCGGAAAGCCTTTATACGTGGAGTGATAGGAGCGGGACTTGCGATTACTTTAGCACCTTCTTTTCTGAAGTGGCTCGGTAATTCTCTTGGCGGGATGGGCGGAAGTCAAACGATTGATAAGCTAATCGAAAAGGATGCGAATATGCTTATCCCTGCACCGCAGCCATTGCCTGCATCTGTACCGCCAATGGGCGGGGGCGCTCAAGGTCAGTTTCGTGTCTACACAGTAACGCCGATTCCGGAGTTTAACAATGATAACTGGTCCTTTACGATAGATGGGCTTGTAGATCAATCATTCAAGTGGGATTGGAAGCAGTTTGTGGCTATGCCGCGAACCGTGCAGGTCAGTGATTTTCACTGCGTAACAGGCTGGTCCGTCTACCAAAATACGTGGGAAGGCATTCCGCTCAAGGAGCTGCTCAAGAAAGCAGGCGTCAAGTCTAATGCGAAAACCGTGAAGTTATATTCCGGGGATGGCGTGTATACCGATACGTTAACACTCGAACAAGCTGACTTGGACGATGTGATGGTTGCAGTTATGCATGATGGCAAGCCGATACCAAGTGATCTTGGTGGGCCTGTTCGATTGGTCGTACCTAAGATGTACGCGTACAAATCAGTGAAATGGTTGAATCGCATTGAGCTGATTGAAGGCGAGCATATCGGGTATTGGGAGGAGAGAGGTTATTCCACGGATGCGTGGGTGTGATACTAATTTTATACATATTAATGGTCAGAGGAGCTGAAGGGTATGTCGTATTATAAAACAGCTAGTTGGGTGCTGGAGCATTTGGATCAGAATGAAATGGTGATCGTCGATGCGAGATATGTACTCGGTGATCCGGAAGCTGGAAGCAAGGCGTATGCGGAAGCGCATCTACCAGGTGCATACTATTTGAGTTTGAGCCATGACCTATCTGGACCTAAAGTGCCGAATGGAGAGGGCGGCCGTCATCCTTTGCCGGAGTCGAAAGCACTGGCGGTTGTATTAGAGCGTATCGGGATTGGAAATAACACATCAGTAATTGCCTATGATGATCAAGGCGGTGCGATGGCATCCCGTCTACGCTGGCTGCTGAAATGGCTAGGTCACGATGGCGAGGTTTATGTGCTTGAAGGCGGGTTTGCAGGCTGGGTAGCTGCTGGTCATCCGACTAGTACGGAGAGTCCAGCTCCGGTAGAAGGAGTTACTTTTGAGCTGGCTGTTAGAAATGAACTCTTAGTGAGTCGTGAAGAGGTACGGGAGCGTATCGGTAAGGCGGGCACTGTAATAATAGACTCGCGCGATGCCTCTCGCTACCGTGGCGAGCTCGAGACGATGGATCCAGCTGCTGGACATATTCCCAGCGCCATTAATCGCTTTTGGAATGAGGGCAAGCGCGCCGACGGCACATGGAAATCTCCAGAGGAGCAAGCGGAGCGCTTTGCAGGCTTGTCGAAAGACGACGAAATAATCGTCTATTGCGGTTCTGGCGTGACGGCTACGCCGAATGTTTTTGCTCTGGAAGAAGCGGGATTCCGCAATGTGAAGTTGTATGCGGGTAGTTGGAGTGATTGGAGTTCTGACTCCTCTAACCCTATCGCAACTGGAGATGAGTAAGAATTGAGAAGCGTATAACAGTATGAAAGATTTGAATACATCGCCATGTGGGGTTTATGCCGCGGGCGATGTATTTTATATGCTTAAAGTCAACAAGGATTCAACATACGGCTGTTGCAAATACTTTCATGAAACCCCGAATCGAGCGCATGCTCGTAAACTCTTAATAGACACTATGATGTCCGGACTTTCTTAATCTGAAGGCTGTGGTCAATACGGTAATTCAGCCCTTTCACATTGAAGTCAACACTCTATGTGTGCGTGAGTGGAATCAACATGGAACCAACAAGTTTTTGCAGCAACCGTAGAGAGTCATTACATCTGTTATTCACGTAGGCGTTCGAACGCTCGATAGGGACTGGACTACTTTCTTACAAAAGGTTGTCAGCAGTAATTTGACTAACGGCAGTTGAAGATCAAACGAGGGGAACCGTACCATAAATAACGCAAATTTTTTGGTCGGAAAAAGGTCGATAAAGGGAAAATTAGAATTTGAAAAAGCCTCCAAAACACTGAAAATAGATAACTATACTTAACCATACTTAGAAGGCTCATTCCACTTGTTGAAATTGGAATGAGCCTTTTTTGCATGCAGAAAATCTCTAAGGAGAAAGAACAGACAATGGCAAAACGTGAACAGATGTTGGCAGAAGTAGTGTATGAACAACTTTTTTATCGATTATGTGTGTCTAGAATGTGGATGCATAGACCCAGTTCCTAATTTCATTGTGGATGAATGTGCAGGGTAATTTTGTTCTAGCATATTGCTAAATATTTTTGTATAATACCACAAAATAATAGATGGGGGTGACAGGTACGTGCAGAAGCGCTGGATCGAAGTAATTGAAGCACAATTGCTTCCGAATTTGCAGCTTGCCAGTGAGCGGCCTTATGACCCGATCGTCGTTTATAGTGTCCCTAAGCCGTGGCAGCTTGTCGGAGCGGGTAATTATGCGGCTGTGTTGATGCATCCAAGCTATCCGGATATGGTGGTGAAGGTGTACGCGCCGGGGCGGCCGGGCTTAGAGGATGAAAAAGAAATATATCGACGGCTAGGCAAGCACCCGGCTTATTCCGAATGCCTATATGCGGGCGATTCTTATCTCGTGCTGCGCCGACTAACGGGCGTTACGCTATATCAATGTGTGTTGCGCGGCATCCCGATTTCGCGTCAAGTGCTGCACGATATCGATGAAGCGCTGAAGTATGCGGTTAGCCGGGGACTGACACCGCATGATGTGCATGGCAAAAATGTGATGCAGCACAACGGCCGAGGCTTGGTCGTCGACGTATCGGATTTCTTGAAAGAAGACGATTGCTCGATGTGGGACGATTTGAAGCGCGCCTACGATCACTTTTATTTCCCATGGCTGCGCAGGCTGCCGTTCCCGGAGCTCCTGCTGCACCTTGTGCGCCGGGGCTACCGGAAATACCGCAGTTTGGCGCGAACTTCGAGTGAGTTACACAAGAAAGGTATGTAAAATGGTTTTTAACCGCAAACTCGTAATGTAAAGTATCGCATGCTGGGGTTAGCGGTTTTTGTTCTTTTTCATACTCGTGCCGCGGCCAGCTCTTTTGCGTTTTTCGCCGTTATGATCGTTAAGGAGAATCGTACCATAAATAACGCAAATTTTTGGGCAATCAGCTGTAGTTTGAGGGATTATTGCCTTTTTTGGTCCCGATCTTTGCCGAAAATAGTTTTATGAACGTATCCCTTCTTTTTAAGAATGAATATTATATTTCAGTCTTAAAAAGGAGGATGAGCTCACAATCATGATGCATCCGGATACAGAACTCCGCTTTATCAACGATGTGATAGGTGTCGGCATTGTTGCCACAAAATTTATTCCAAAAGGAACCATTGTTTGGATTTCGGATGACTTAGAAATGACATTAAAGAAGGATTTCGTTGAATCCCTTGATGAACTTCGGCGGAGAGTGGTGGATAAATATTCTTATTTAAGTGACGACGGTGAGTATCATATTTTACATTGGGACCATGCAAAATACATGAATCATAGCTTCCATCCGACCTGTATCGATACGGTGTTTGAATTTAATTTAGCTGGAAGGGATATACACCTTGGGGAACAATTGACATGTGATTATGGAATTGTTGGAGTGGATGAAGATTTTGAATGCGTGCATGAGGAAGGAACATCTCGGACAAGAGTGAGAGCGGATGATTATTTGTATTTCTCTCAGGAATGGGATGAAATGGCGAGGGAAGCGTTTAAGTATTTCAATAGTGTCGAACAACCGCTGAAACATTTAATCAAAAAGGAATATGCTGAAGAAGTAAAAGCAGTAGCCGCGGGACTTCTACCGTTACCATCCATTCTTACTCTTTTCGTAGACGAGTCGGAAGATGATGACGAAGAAGACGAAGCATAACGGAACGGGGCTGTCCCTAAAGTCATCGGAGGTGACTCAGGGTCAGCCTTTTGCATAGAAAGAAAGATCGCAATTAAAACTTTTAGTAATATACTAGTCAGACCAGTGTATTACGGGGCCAAACATAGTTATCTCCCTCTCATGATGTGCTGTTTCTGTCGCACATATGAAGAGGGAGACTTTTTTTTTGGAAAAAGGTTAGGGGCATTTTTGGATGATCGTGCTTCGTATTATTGATCTCATCACCACTAATCCTTCACTCATCCACGATCAGTTATTCAGTCCATTTCAATCTTTGATGAAGTAATCCATCAGAGTCTTTATTTTCTCCTGTGACAAAGTCGGTCATATGGTAGGTTAGATATTCTCCGTACTTGCTTTCGGAGTTGAGCAGAAGCTCATCAACATAAAAAATATCTTTAGGAATATCATCTAGGATTAGGCTGGCCAAGCCTGCATAAATGCCGCATGCGACTTGGAAGTATGTGGCGCTTGTTTTGTACTGTGGATAAATGTCACTACTTTTCATCGAATTGTACATAAACTTTTCCATATCCTCGTAAACCAAAAGAACCCCAACGAGGTCTTCACCTTCAACCTCGCCTTTTTCTGGATTAATCAAGCGCTGATTCCAATCCCATAAATCGTCTACATGATCTAAATTGTTTCGGATTAATTCCGTAGTAAATTCACTGACACGATAAATAAATCCGAGTTGTATATCAAATAATTTACCTAGTGTATACACTTCTTCATGCGGCATCAGACAACCGTAAAATTCCTTGTCTCCTAACCTTACTTTGAATTCCATTGCATAGACTTCTTGATAAAAATAATGCGGCAAATGATGATGGGCAAACATCGGATAGCTTAATATAGCTTCATCCAAGAAACATTCGACCGACCAAGAAGTATAGATGGTGTTAGGTTCGATTAAAGTTTGGTCTGCAAAAAAGGAAGTATCATGCTCAACAATGTAGCAGGCTAAAGGTTTTTGGTCTGGATTTTCTTGCATCAGTTTTAGAGCCATCCATTGTACGACACCCGGATTCATACCGGAGCATACAATGGCCGTTGTATTGTTAAAATCATTTTTACTAGCTTCATATCTAGAATATCGCTCCGAAAGGGGGAAACCGTATAGACTCTCGTCTTCATCGACCTGCGTATTCTCAAGGGCTGAATTAACGTACAATACACCTAATTCGTTACAGCAGTTCAGCATCTCAATGGTATCGGCCCATGATACATCAATAACTACTTCGGTATTTGTTTTAATAAGGTGTTCACGAAAGTCGTTTACATTCTTAAGATCTAGCTGGTGGAGCTTGAGTTGATTCGAAAGGTGGGGGAATAGTTGATCAAAATGTGCTTTATCCTTTTGATTGATATCAATGAGGTGAAGTTACGATTGGCTAAGGATGGGGTGTATAGGGTCATTTTTATCTTGAACGGATTGATTCAGAATGGCTAATACCGCTTTTGCAACACCTCCGCTGCTGCCTAATATCGTAAAGGTAGAAGGTTTTGTACAATTCAACATCTTAACACTCCCTTCAAAGTCATTATGCTGTATGTTTTAATATATAATTCTACTAGTCGTAACGTAAGTGTTTCTGTCCATCAATAAGAGAGATTTTAAAAAAAGAACGAAATTTAGCAGTTGAAGAAGTGGTGATTTTGAAAGTAATAGGTTAAGAGGGGGCAACTAACTAGCTGATAGAGGAGTTACGGTGAACCGTATCATAAATAGGGCGAAATTTTTGATAGAACGGTATATACTATAAATGGGTTTTTTGATATTCTTGAAAGAAAAGCCCGTAGTTGCTTTTTCATAGGTCATGCATTGTCTGGAGCTAAAATTAACAATAATCTTATTGCACCGATGTTTGAAGAGATTTTTATTGATTTATTTCAATCAATATCAGCTTGTAGGCGGGAATGATTCAAATGGACAATAGGACGAGATCAGGACGCGGCCACTGCTTCGTCCTATTTCTATGTTGATTGATATGAGCGTACGCTCGTATGTTCTCGGATACATCGTACAGCCCTCTGTATGTACACAAAGAAAGGCCGGTAACCCCTCCTCTTTCGAGTGGCTAACCGGCTCCAATTTGTATGTGCATGTTGTAAAGTATTATAAATATTTTATTCTAGTATAGTATTAAATCAACACTTAAACATTAAGTAAGCATGAAATCAACGTAGAATCAACAAGTACGTTGCAAATTGGTTTTTGATGTCGTTCAGATCTCATGTTTAAATCACTAACACTCTTAATCGGTACTCGCACTTGTTCCCAACCCTCCAGCAAGAAGCTTTAGAGAAGTTGGACGAGTTATTTTCTTTGTGTCCAATTGAATGACTGAATTTACTGAATTATTTGCAAGTTCCCTATCAATGTGAGTTAATATATTTATAATATTTGGAATTCAGATACGTGAAAAGGTGGTAGAAAAATATGTCCGACTCAATAGATGCTTATTCGTCTGATGCCCCAATTAAACATCCAGAAGGTGATGTATTTAAAAGATGGCCATTTGCTCAACGGGTTGCTCAAGTTATTGCAACAAGAAGAGATAAAAGTAGCATCGCGATCGGTATTAATGGCGCATGGGGTGAGGGCAAAACATCTGTTTTAAATTTTATACAACATGAGTTAAACAAGCACACGCATGTAGTTTGTATGAAATTTAATCCTTGGAGATTTGGAGACGAAGAACAACTGTTGAAAGGGTTTTTCTTTGATTTAGCTAGTAGCATCGATCAATCATTATCAACATCTGTTGAAAAAGTTGGGGATTTGATAAAGCGATTTGGGAAACCGCTGGCCTCTTTGGCTGGACAGGGTGAAGTGGTAGAAAATTTAGGAGATATGTTAAGTTCTGCTGATATAGAGAAAATGTGCGTATCAGCTTATTCGTAGTTTTCATCCGAATCAGAATGGAAGGCGACGACGTTACCGGCACGGGACAACCTAACGGGTTGCAAAGTTCGGGTACGCCTGTACCTGCGGCCAATACCACGACATCCGACTCCAGAAAACCCTTGGACGTGTGGACGCCGACCAGGCGGGAATTTTCTTGCTGCAGCTGTGTAACGTTGGTACCGAACTGAACCTTTGCTCCGTACTCCCGCGCTTTGCTCAACAACAGCTCCGTTACCTCTATCGGGTCCACCGCACCTTCTTCGCTGACAAACATCGCTTCATCCGGATATTCCTTCAGATTCGGCTCCAATGCCTCAAGCTGCTCCCGGTTTAGTTTTTGAAAGTGGAGTTGCTCCCTTAGGGTTGGATAGTCCCAAGTCAGCGCTCCGTGCCAATGAATTTGTAGTTCGGACAGTTCTTGCTGAAGCGTATGATATTCTTCTAAAGCCGCATCGTACAAATGCCAGTATTCGGGAGCCACCCTATGAGTCGTATGGATCCAGGCAAACGATTTTTCAGTGACTTCACGAGCCGCGGCGGGGTGTCGTTCAATAACGGTTACATCTTGATTTCGTTTGGCCAGATGATAGGCCACTGACGCCCCGACAATCCCTGCGCCAATAATCACGATTTTTTGTTTACTCAATAATGCCTCCCCCTTTGTCACCCTATTGTAGCATAGGCGTCATGATAATCCGACGTCATAACATACGAGGGCAGCTGGAGCGATTGGAGTTCAGATAGTGGGAATCCGGTGGCGGTGGGGGAAGAGTTAAAGCCGATAGGCAACTTAGGACGCGGATTTTGGGGTTGTGACAGGTTGCCAAGAGGAGGGCTGTTACGGCCCTCTTTTGGCTTTCCATTCAATAGATTGCAACAAGAAGTCGGAGAAAGGATCTAAAGTAGCTGAATTAGCAAGGTTTATAGAGATAAATTGCCACTAAGTAGGAGACCGAAGCAGGCAGTGTTCAACAGAAAAGTAATGCCAGCGCCAATCAGTAATCCTTGAATGATACCGCTTTTTTTACGGAAAATAAGGATAGCAGGAATTAGGTATAAGAGTTGTGCGAAGCTGATAAAGAAAAAGGCGATAGGGAAAAGAAAAAGCAATAAATGCAGCACGGCCAACAGCCCGATTCCGAGCCATACCTGCTTGGTATGGCCAGGCGATTTGCCAGAAGGCGATACGTCTAGCTGCTTGTTATCCTCATCACTCATTCCACTCATTGGTTTTACCTCCCGGGCGCATGTCAAATTCATTTCTCAGCTCGGCCAGCTTCTTCTCCTGATCACCGCGATAGAACATATTGTACGTGTCAAAAGGAATGATTCGCCCATCGGGGTGTACGATGTGAACGCAAGATTTTTTGACGGAGCGTACATCAAAATTGTATGGATCTAAAAACTGCATAATGATGACACGAAATACATTATCATAGCTAATATTGTCAGGCACGGCGACCATCGGCAAGCAGCATAGCAGGTTTTTCAGTGAAAGCGCTGAAGAGGTAGGGGAATGAGCAGTTGAGAACAGCTCGAATATTTTTGACTTAAGTGTTTGATCCTGCTCGAACACGATCGTGTTGCGGCCGCCCTCTAGTAATATTTGAGGGTCCATTAATCCGGTAAGCGGCAGCACATCCCCGCCAAGCTTTAAGGCGTAGCCCATCGCCAAACAATCGGGGTGGCATGGCACCGGAATAATATCCTCAGGGCGAAAAATGCCCGATTGGTCAATTATTCCTTGCCGCACCTCACTAAGGGTCAAGCGATCCCTCGCCGGATCGTAATCTTCCAATCGTCCTGCTGCTTGGATAGGTTGGAAGGTTACACCGCGTACGGCGGGCTGCTTGAGGCCGAACTGAATAATGTCGCCGATCTCATGATCGTTCAGTCCTTTTTTGAGCGTAACGACCAGTGTGGTCGAGATATTGAATTCGTTTAAGTGCTCTAAAGCCCGGCGGCGAACGTCGCGCAAATCAACGCCGCGAAGCTCTCGCAACGCCTCCTCCTGGAAGCTGTCGAACTGCAAGTAAATTTCAAAGCCGGGCATATATTCTGCTAACCGCTTGGCAAAGCTACGGTCCTGAGCAATACGGAGGCCATTGGTGTTTAACATAATATGCTTGATTGGCTTGCTTTTGGCGAGGTCCAGTATTTCGAAAAACTGCGGATGAATTGTAGGCTCTCCCCCGCTAATTTGCACAATGTCGGGCTCGCCCTCGTTGCGGACGATGGCATCGAGCATTTTCTCGATCTGCTCTAGTGAGCGCCACGAGTCCTTGTGCGGGGAGGACTCTGCATAGCAAATCGGACATTGCAGATTACAGCGGTCTGTGACCTCTAGCAGTGTCAGACAGCTATGCTGCTCATGATCGGGACATAGTCCGCAATCATATGGACAACCGTAGCGGATCGGTGTGTTCCAGTGCTGCGGCATTTCCGCAGGCTTCAGGAATTCACGGCATTTCTTATAATAGGCGGCGTCGCTTGCAATCAGTACCTTTTCCCGTCCGTGCTGTCCGCAATATTTGAGCAGAAACACTTGATTGTCCTCAATGATGACTTTAGCTTCGACCTTGCGCAAACATTTCGAACAGATGCTGTTCGTTAGCTCGTAGAAAATGTAGGGTCTGTTTTTCGTTGTCATCGTTACAACTCCTTCCTATGTGAGCGTAGCGGCTGCCCCTGCCACTTGTATATCAAAGCAAAGTAATAGATTAAGCCTGCGAGGCAAGCCAGCTGAATATTGTTAAGCCCGAGATAAAGATGAGGGGTCGGCTTTATAAAATCGACGGCCAAGCGGAACAAGAGATACCCCGCCATAAAAAGTTGGAAAATCGCTCCGTCAGGAAATACGGCTCTTTTTTTCCATCGATAGAGCATCCCGCCAAGCAGAAGCAAGAAAGCAATTTCATATAGCTGTGTCGGATGTCTGTGGATGCCGTCACCAAAATCAATGCCTGTCATCCAAGTTGTCGGCGTGCCGTAGGTATGATCAGTAAGCCCGGTCATAAAGCAGCCGATGCGCCCAATGATCATGCCTACCATAATCGGTAGCGCCATATCATCGCCAGTGGAACGGGTAATGCCGACACGCTTCTTCATCCACTCAACACCGATCAGTCCTCCTAGCAATCCTCCGACTATCGTTTTGCCCTCCATTAAATAGGTGTAGCTGCGCCAGTTTTCGATCGTCCGCAGGGGGTCCTCCAGCCAATACAACGCTTTAGACCCGATGGCAGCTCCTAGAATGGCCCCGACAATGACCCACATGCCCTGCACAATCGGAAGCTTGTCTTTGCTGCGGGTGTAGAGGTACACTCGAAAGCCGATAAAATAAGCGAGCGCTTCAAATACCGCGTGAGGATGCAGCTTTATAAAGCCAAGATTGATCCAAATAGGGAAGGTCATCGCATTCTCCAGTTTCGTTTTATGGATTTATTTTCTATACATTCGCTAGCGGCAGTAGATAATCCTTTATGTTCACAATGGATCAGGTGTGTTAGAGTGACATCGAAATACCCGAGGAGAAACTAAGATTAATCGGTACTCTTGGATTCGGCGATGAAAGGAATGGCAAAGGGACTCCCGAAGTGAATCCGACAGCTGGAGTGATTGGAGTAGGCTGTTAAGTGGCAGATTAAAGCATTTTCATAAGTATTCGAGCCGAGCGCTTGCTCGTATTCTCTTCGATACACCATACAGATCTCTGTATGTACACAAAGAAAGGGCTGGTAGCCCTCCTCTTTCGAGTGGTTGAACCGGCCCAAAGATTTTTTCCTTTGTGATCGGTAGCTTTTCCAGGGTAATCACAGCCGCCAGCATACTCGCCATTTCCTCACGGGTCAGCGGTTGATCGGGCATGAAACGTTGGTCACTCGCAAACCCCAGCAGTCCAAGCTCCTACTTGCGCTATTTCGTCGAAATACCACGCGCCAGGTTGAATATCTTCATAGGGCGTTACGCTGCCGGTCGATGTGCCGCGGCCCACGCCCTGACCAGCATGGCGGTGAATTCCGCTCTCGACACCGTTTTGCTGGGATTGTATTTACCGTCTCCAACGCCTTCCACAAGCCCTTTGGCCGCGGCAAGCTGGACAAACGATTGACTCCAGTGCATTTGCACATCGGTAAAGCTCACAGCGTGATCTGCCACAACGTACGCACTGTTCGAATAAGAGCTATTTCGGAAGTTGAATGTCAGGAATCGAACGCAACTGGTTAACAGCTACTTGAAAAAAACATAATGATTGTAATCAGACAAGTTTTCTCTTAGGAGAGAGCTTGTCTTCTTTTTTTTGCCTGTGAGGAGAATGAAAGTATACCCGAATTCGACTATAATGCTACGTTCGGATAATAGAATGCGCGAAGGCAAGAGGGTAAAATTAAGAATCAAAGTATTTTAAAATGGAGGAAACTGGGTAATTAGGTGGTTGGTATTGATGCGGCTATCCAGCGTGAGTTCTTACTTTATTCATAATATTAGGAGGATGCAAGATGTTAATAATACGTAGAAAAGGATTGTATTGGTTAATGGCTGTCGTGTTGTTGATGGGTGCTATTTCTGTTCATTTCTCAACCACAGCTTATGCAGCCGTATCTTCAGACGGTATTCATGAAGTCCCTACAGCTGGGGGATTTAAATTGCCGATAGTGGGAGGGGAATTCAATGAACCCCAACTTGTAGCAGTTGGTCCTAGCGAAAACGTGTATGTGGTGGATGGTGGAAACAATCGTATACAGAAGTTTGATTCCAAGGGTAATTACCTTTTACAATGGGGGAAATCTGGTAGCGGTAATGGAGAATTCAAAGACCCTCATGGAATAGCAGTAGACACTAGCGGAAACGTGTATGTGACGGATAGTGCAAACAACCGTATACAGAAATTTGATTCCAACGGTACTTACGTCACGCAATGGGGAAGTAAAGGCAGCGGTGATAGAGAATTCAATTACCCTATAGGAATAGCAGTTGATGCTAGCGGAAATGTGTATGTGGCAGATACTTTCAACTTCCGTATACAGAAGTTTGATTCCAGTGGTACTTACGATAGGAAATGGGGGAAATATGGCAGCGGTGATGGAGAATTCTATTACCCTATAGGAATAGCAGTTGATGCTAGCGGAAATGTGTATGTGGCAGATTATTTCAAAAGCAGTATACAGAAGTTTGATTCCAGCGGTACGTACGTTACGAAATGGGGGAAATATGGCAGCGGTGATGGAGAATTCAATGTTCTTCTAGGAATAGCAGTTGATCCTAGCGGAAGCGTGTATGTGGTGGAAGGTGACATCAACAACCGTATACAGAAGTTTGATTCCAGAGGTACGTACGTTACGAAATGGGGGAAATCTGGCAGCGGTGATGGAGAATTTAAAGACCCTCTAGGAATAGCAGTAGACACTAGCGGAAACGTGTATATATCGGATAAAAACAACAACCGTATACAGAAGTTTGATTTGAGCGGTACTTACGTCACGCAATGGGGGGGATTTGGAAAATCAGTCCCTAGTCCAAATTCAATTTCAACAGATAGCAACGGAAACGTGTATGTGGCAGATTCTATCTACAACCGTATACAGAAGTTTGATTCCAGTGGTACTTACGTTACGCAATGGGGAAGTAAAGGCAGCGGTAATGGAGAATTCAATTCCCCTCGAGGAATAGCATTTGATGCAAGCGGAAACGTGTATGTGGCTGATTATTACAACAACCGTATACAGAAGTTTGATCCCAGCGGTACGTACGTTACGCAATGGGGGAAATCTGGCAGCGGTGATGGGGAATTCGATTCCCCAACAGGAATAGCAGTAGACACTAGCGGAAAAGTGTATGTGGCGGATAGTAACAACAACCGTATACAGAAGTTTGATTTGAGCGGTACTTACGTCACGCAATGGGGAAGTAAAGGCAGCGGTGATGGAGAATTCAATACCCCTGCAGGAATAGCAGTTGATACTAATGGAAACGTGTATGTGGCGGATTATGGTAACCATCGTATACAGAAGATTGATTCCAAAGGTACGTTTACGCAATGGGGGAAATATGGCAGCGGTGATGGAGAACTCAATCATCCTATAGGAATAGCAGTTGATACTAGCGGAAACGTGTATGTGACGGATAAAGATAACAACCGTATACAGAAGTTTACTTCCAGCGGTACTTACGTTACGCAATGGAGGGGCAGTAATCCTGGGGATGTTAACTTCAATGCTCCTTACGGAGTAACGGTGGACAATAGTGGGAGTCTGTATGTACTGTATTGGATTCCTTATATGTTTGATGGACAAATTGGAAAATTTATTTTAAATAAAAACACTCATATAACTGGATTAACACTCACGGAGGGAACGCTCAGCCCGTCGTTTACACCTGGCACAACGTCTTACACGGCATCTGTCGCTGCTAGCGTTGCTGCAGTGACGATCACACCCATGCTAGGAGATCCGATGGCGACAGTGGATGTATCGGTTGCATCCGGTTCGGTTACTAGCGTCGTATACAACAATGTAGCTTCGTTCAGCGTACCTTTAAAGGTGGGGGAGAATCCGATTGCGGTTACCGTCACGGCAATGGATGGATTGACTACGAAGACCTATACAGTTACTGTGACACGCGATCAGGCACCATACAGTGGCGGCGGTTCGACCCCATGCGACGACAAAGTTACCTCCAAGGATGGTAAGCTAACGCTTCCCATGTGCAAAACAGGCGAGGTTAGCTTAGGGGATGAGGTCACAATCATGATACCTGCCAATGCTATAGATAAAGAATTGAAAGTAACGATCGAGAAATTGGTAGACATAAAAAATCTACTGAAGAATCAAGAGGTTCTAGCGAGCCCGATCTTTGAGATTTCGAAAAACGTCCCTGAGAACTTTAATAAACCGGTAACGTTGACCTTCTTATTCGATCCTGCGAGCTTGAAGAGCTACCAAAAGGCATCTGTATTCTATTATGACGAAGCGAAGAAGTCATGGGTAGAAGTCGGCGGTATTGTAAATGGCAATCACATTAGTATAGAGGTCAATCACTTTGGGACATTTGCTGTATTCGCTGTAGGTCAAGCGCCGGAAGTGAGCTTTAGTGATATTTCCGGACACTGGGCTGAGGCAAACATTAAGCAAGCGGTTAGCAGCGGAATCGTCAGCGGTTATAAGGACGGCACGTTTAAACCTAATTCTACTGTGACTCGTGCGGAATTTGCAGATATGCTGATGAATACGTTGAAACCGCAAGGAGAAGGGGCGGCGCTATCCTTCACCGATACAGCGAAGATCGGAGCTTGGGCGCAGAAAGCGGTGGCACAAGCGGTGCATGCAGGCATTATTAAGGGCTATGAGGACGGTACCTTCCGTCCGGATGCCGGAATTACACGTTCGGAGATGGCAATGATGATCGCGAACGCTCTGGGTCAGCCTATCGATGCAGCTACCGCAACGGGCTTCGCGGACGATAAGGCCATTCCAAAGTGGGCGAAAAGCGCAGTGGCAGCAATGAAGAAGCTTGGCATTATTACTGGGAAAGGCATGAATGAATTTGCTCCTGATGATCATGCAACAAGAGCAGAGGCTGTAACGATTTTGCTGAAAATGATGGAACAGAAGAGCAGGTAAATGAACCTCTAATCCCCCAAACGGGGGATTTTTTTTAGTATTCAGTACCTTACCCAGTTAAACAATGTTAAACCGCCTTGATGGCAATTGATTGGGCAGGCTCTTGGCTTGAAGGCGCTGGTGGTAGGCGGTTAAAGTGACATGGGAAGTACCCCCTGCAATTAGGTCGAGCTGCAGAAGTGACGATAGATGTAGCCCCCATGCTCAGGGAGTAAAAAGTGTATGAAGCCCTTGGGAAAGTACAGCCACAAATAGAGAATACAAGTTGCAGGGCTGTAAAAAGCAGCAAGTCTGGGCTGTGCTCGCTTCGGGTGTACATGCCCAACATAGATTCCTTCGAGGGCGGCTTGTCGGAAAGGGACTTGGTTTATCGTGCCCGAACTTGCCCGAGGGGTCTTATGTTTGCAAGAAAGATCAACAAAGAGTCAACAATGTCTACAATATGTGATAAGGAACGCTGCTAAAAGTGCGTGTAAAGATTAATTGAGGTGAACCTTATCACATATAGGACGAAATTTTTATAAAAGATGGGGCTGTCCCAAAAGTCTGATCGGACATCAGATCTGTTATTTGAAAACGGAACATATGTCCGTATCTATCGAAAATAGAGGGGATTTGTACAAATATGGGATTGTATGTCCATTAGAAAGTCTATGCTCATGGCGCTAATGTGGAAAGGTGCTTATTATAGTTGGTGCTAGGGAAGCGATCAACATCAGGGAAAAAAATCACTTCTAATAGTTTCAGACGATAGGGTTGTCTTTCTTCATTTTGTCCAATAGCTGTTGAAGCTGAGTAATATCTGTTTCAGAAAGCTTCTCTTCTTCGAGAAATTTTGCGCATAAAATTCAGAAGGCCCCGTTATAGAATCGATCCAGGAAGGATCTGTTCTCTGACTTAAGATATTCATCATGAGAAACGAGTGGATAATATAGATAGTTTCTGCCGGACATCTCAAACCGAATTGCCTTTTTCTTATGTAACCGATTAAGGAATGTTTTGATTGTCTGATCGGACCATTGCATCTGATGAGTCAACTTAATAATGATCTCGTTAGCTGACAGAGGCTCCTTCTTCCAGAGAAGCTTCATGACTTCGTGTTCGGCTTCTGTAATGTGGGGAGGCTCACTTTTTGTCTAAGTTTGTCATTATGCTGTCATTGGGGTTCTATATACTATCTTTTAGTAGAATATAAATAGTATTCCAAGGAGGATATAGTAGGCGTAGCAAGTTTCAAAATTGGCAGACGTAACTTTAGTAATAGCAATCTAATATTACAGAGAGTATTTTATGGGAAAAATAATGAGCATTAAAGGAGAACGATATGGGAAAAACAGGAAGAAAAGTGATGGTAGTTCTGTTGGCGATGATGATGTTGTTAAGTACTACGCAACAATTTGGTACGCTGGGAGAAAATAGAGCATCGGCTGACCCTTCATCAGACTTTGCTGGTGGATCGGGAACTATACTTGATCCGTTTCAAATTGCTAATGCCGATCAATTGAACGCTGTTCGAAAATATTTAGGTGCTGATATCTACTTCAAATTGACTAATGATATTGACTTAAGTAGCTATAGTAGTAACGATGAAGGGAAAGGTTGGACGCCGATCGGAAGAGACGACAATAATTCCTTTAAGGGAACCTTTAATGGGAATGGAAAGACGATTAGTAGCTTGTATATTAATAGACCTGATACAGATTTTCAGGCATTATTTGGATTTACAGCGACTACTACATCGATAAGTGACGTAAATCTTGTCAATGTAAATGTTACAGGAGGATCCCATACAGCTAGTCTAGTTGCTCAGAATCAAGGAGGATGTCTTTCCGTTTGTCGGAAAGGGGTCGCCGCCCCCGGCGTGATATTCTCCCTGAGACTTCTTGAGCAACAGGAAAGTACAGGCCCAAGTTGAAAGCTGTAGCGTAACGTGCGGTGCAGATCAGAGCTGTGGTGTAGCCATTTGGTAAGTTGCAAATACTTACACAAGTTAGGGTTAAACCCTGTTTAACCCAGTTGAATGACGTTGAACCGCCTTGTGGAAAGCACTTGGGCAGGCTCTTGGCTTGAAGGGGCTGGCGTTGGTAGTCAAATTCCTGAGAAGGCTCCCACCTGGTTTTGCACCTAAGTGAATTATAGACTTGCAGCCTTCAAGCTCAACGGCTTCAAGACAAAGAATAAACCCAGAGAAATAAAGGGGCGGGAAGCATCGAGGAGGAAGCGAGTTGTACCACTGACCATGAGCAGGCTAGTCAGTGGAAGGGACGCATGAGTGTTTCAAATCCGGAATAACCCTCGGATAAGTACAGAATATACATTGAGAATAAATTATGATTTTGCTGAGTGCCTTGCCGACGAGGAGGGGCACTTAGAATAAATTGGAATAGCCATTTATCATTATCTAAGGGATGTATTTTTTATGCTCCGAGTCAACATGCGGCTGTTGCAAATACTTTCATGAAACCCCGAATCGAGCGCATGCTCGTAAACTCTTAATTGACATTATGATGTTCGGACTTCCTTAATATGAAGGCTCAGGTCAATACGGCAAATCAGTACTTTCACATTGAAGTCAACACTCTATGTATACGTGATTGTAATTAACTTGGAGCCAACAAGTTTTTGTAGCAACCGTAGAGAGTCATTGAAATTACATCTGTTATTCACGTAGGCGTTCCAACGCTCGACAGGGACTGGCCTACTTTCTTGCAAAAGGTTGTCAGCAGTAATTTGACTACCGGCAGTTGAAGATCAAACGAGGGGAACCGTATCACAAGTGAGGCGAAATTTTTGGTAGTACATGCTTACTGGGCAAGGGACGTTGCCCCTGAGGGGAGGAAGGGCCATCTCGGGGGAAGTCGTTGCGCAGGCGGGCTCGTGTGGGCTGATTGTGCTGTTCGGACAAAATGGGGCTGCCTGTTCAGATCGGTAGACTCGTTTCTAACGAGAATCATTCTACATTGAGAAAAATCATTGTGTGTTAAAAAAACTATTAAAATGCATGCTAACTGATATTCTGAGAATCAATCCGATCCGATTAGTATCAATAAAGTTAAGTAAACTCCCATGAAAAAAATGCCGACCATTGTGGCCGGCTGCGAAATTAAGCGTCAATATCGTCCAAATGGACTGCAGGCAAATCAAAATAAAATTCGACTCCCTTTTGCGTGTTAACGCCATAGTTGCTGTGGTGAAGGTCCAAAATTTGTTTTACGATCGCCAGACCTAGGCCTGTACCGCCAAATTCTTTGTTTCTTGATTTTTCAATTCTGTAAAACGGATCCCAAATACGTTCAATATCTTCATCGGAAATATAGGCATTTTCGTTTTTAATTTTGAACGTATATTTTTTTGCGATGTCGTTATAGGTAATGTTGATATATATATGGCTTTGCTTAGGTGTATATTTAACGGCATTCGTAAATAAATTCGTAATCACTTGCTCGACTCTTCTCGCATCCCCTCTTACATAGGCTTCATCCTCGATTTCAAAATGAACCTTCAAGCCTTTGTCCTCAGCCATCGCTTTGAATATGTCGTAAACCTTCAAAAAAGTGTGCCACAGGTCGAAAGTGCTCTCCACGAGTTGATAGGTGGGGGACTCTAGCTTGGAGATGTCAAGCATTTCTTGTATCATTTCTGTCATACGTTCGACTTCCTGTAGGATAATATCATAATATTTTAGTGCATTTGCCGTATATACTCCGCTCTTTATACCTTTGACATAACCATTGATTACGGTTAAAGGAGTTTTCAACTCATGAGAAATGTTGGTAACGAACTCTTTTTCTTTTGCTTTCAATTTCATCTGCATATCATAATCTTGTGCCAATTTTTCATTGGTATGAACCAATTCCGCAATTTTTTGTTCCAGGTTTGTAGAAATTTTGTTAAGAGCTTCGCCCATTTGGCCCAATTCGTCATTGGACTTGACGATATATTTACTACTGAAATTTTGATTGGCGATCTGATTGGCAATGGCGCTCATTTTGATTAAAGGCTTGGATAAAGTTTTAGAATAGACAAAAGCTATAACGGTAACGATAATCATCGTAAAAACAAATAAAATGATATAGTACTGGTTCAAATTGCCGATCACCTCGTCTACAGGTTGGAGCGAGGTAACGGCCAGTAAGATAAGATCTGTTCCATCGATATTCTCGATTAACACCAAATTATTAATACCCGTTTGCGCATCCCGAACGGTATTGATCTGATTGGGAATCGGTTGTTTCGGGTTTTTGTTGAAAAAGTCGAACATTTCCTTGATGAGGACAGTCTTTTGCGCGGATAATGAATGATTTTCGGTTTGAGTGGAAACAATGTTGCCTTCAATTGTAATGGGCTTAGGCTCCATGATGCCCTGATCTTGACTAAATCTGAGCGTAAATGAGAAGGGTGTGGTGACGTTGGGTTGAATAACTTGATTACCGACCCTGATTGTATTTGGGATAACTAAGGATTCCTTATCATCTAGAAGATATCCCTCGATGGTAACGCTTTCCTCGTCCATTCTTTTACTATCATTGAGAATAAAGTCATTGATGATTTTATACTCTTTATTGTCTTTCGTACTGATCACAAAATACGAGAAATTATTGATTAATGGCGAACCGTAACGATGCTGCATATTGAGATCAATTACCGATACGATGGTGATGTTTTTCTCTGATTGTTGAGCGATATATTGATCAATAGAAGCAGGTTGCTCATGATTTTTAATTTTTGATTCGATTTCATTTGCAATATTTTTCATGTTTTGCTTTTTCGTATGAACATAGAACGGTTCTAAATACAACGATTGAAATACGATTTGGATCATAAATATCGCGGCAAACAGGACGACATGTAACAAAAAAAGCTTATAGGCAATTCGTCTCTTTATCATTATTCCACCTCGAATTTATATCCTAAACCAAATACGGTTTTAATCAAATAGGCTTTATGCTGCAAGTTTTTTCTGAGTTTTTTGATTTGCGCGTCAACCACTCTTGTGTTTCCGAAATAATCGTATCCCCATACTTCATTCAGGATTTGATCTCTGGACAAGACAATGTGCTTGTTCTCCATCATATACAGCAAAAGATCGAACTGCTTAGGCTCCAATTCAACGGATACATTCTCGATCCATACTTCCCTGATAAGCTTTTTAATCGTGACTCCTTTTAAAGTCAACATGTCTTTATTGTCGTCTTCTTCTTTTTTGGCAGAATGGATTCTTTCGAGAAGCACTCTAGATTTTGCCACTAGAATATCGGGGTTGAACGGCTTAGTCAAATAATCGTCCGCTTTGAATTCATAGCCCATCAGTTGATCTTCAACTTCCGAGCGCGCCGTCAGCATGATGATCGGCACATCCGATATTTTCCTTATCCTTCTGCATACGGAGAATCCATCTATTTCAGGAAGCATAATGTCAAGAATAATTAAATCGACGGCTTCCTCATCAAAGGCTTTCAGACCCTCTTTTCCATCCGCCGCGATTATTGTTCGATATCCAGAGATTGCGAAATAATCAGCGATTATATTCGCGATTTCCTTTTCATCTTCGACGATTAAAATCGTTCGCATCATGGTCACCCCTCTAATTTCTAAAAAGCAAAAAGGAATTCTGAACCACAAAATGGAAATGGGGTAGAATTCCTTTGCTTTAGGAGTTCAATTAATTACTTATTCAAAATTTGATATTCTCCGTCTATTAGTTCATATTTTGCATCAAAGATTAACAGATCGTCCCTTTGGACCGTAAGAAGGTTATCTTTGATCGTGATGTCGTTTTTAGGAACATATACAATAATGTGACCCATGATCATATTTGGATCAGGCTGGCCCGTCATCGATTTGGATGGTTCATTCGCGTTTGGAGCATCCTTCCCTGAAGGAGCATCCTTCATTATTATAGTATCCTTCCCTGAAGGAGCATCCTTCATTATCATAGTATCCTTTCCTGATGGAGCATCCTTCCCTATTGGAGCCATCATCATATTATCTATGAAGATCGTTTTCATGTTATTGAGTTTGATACGAGTATCGCCAAGTACAACTTCCCTTGTTACTGTCTGTATCTCTGCCTTATTCCCTTTATATTCGTAATCAATAAACTCTGAGAACATTCCTCCTGCATCTTTGATTGGAAGAGGTATTCGGATCGCGGCATACTTGTCGTCAGTCTGTTTGGATGCAACATCGTCTATAGAGGTTTTCAGACGATTATTATACGTAGCATAAAAGTCATTGCTTGCTTTTTTAATATTTTCGTGACCTTCCGCTTTTTTGCTTCCAAATTTTGAATCTAACAGACTTAACGGGGAAGTAGAGAATATCGATTTATCATCAAGCCCCATATCAACGGCAATTGCGATACCTAAACCACCAATGTCATAAAACTCTCTGCCTTTATTCACAAGCAATGCTTCTTTGTCAGCAGGGGACATATTTTTGATTATACTTTGTGCAGTCAGATCATTCAATTCTTTTGCCGACGCATCGGGATGAGTCAGCAGTTGATAGGCTTTTTCCTGTAGATAGGTGGCCATCCCTTCAATATTATCATAACCATCTTGCTGTTTATTTTTTTCGTTGCCATTCAAATACAACTCGTAAAAATATGCCGCATTTTGAATTCGTGCAACCTTATCATCTTTATTATTGGATGCAATGGCGTCCTTCAGGTACTGGTAGATTTCGTTACGATAATACCTGCTGTCTGTATCCTCCGGATATTTTTCCGCTCTTGATCCCATTGCTTCTGCGGTTTTCTCATCATGCTGTGACAGTACATGAACGCCTTCATGAACGACAAATTTAAACAGATCTTCGTATGCTTTATCGTCACTCTGTCCTGGTTGCGACATATTGCTAACCATGTCAAGATTGATCACATACGTAGGAAGATCGTTAAATGGAGCGAGTTGAAAAGGTCTAACCAGTAATTGGACATCTTTGATGGAATCAGTGCTATACTCGATGACATCTTCTTTGGATCCAAGCTCGGGTTTCTGGTTGTTGATCAGATAACCGATTTTATTAGCAGGACTCAACATTAAAATCTGCTTATCCGTATTATTAAGCGATGGCCACAGCTTATTCATCTCGTCTATCATGATCTTTTTAATATCTTTTATTAATTTGGGCGTAATTTCTCTGAGTTTTTTTGCGTTTTCAATCGGGTTACCCATCATCGGATCCCCACCCGGTTTCGGGGATTCTCCATCCTTCGCGCTTTCTTGGGGTGCTGGAGATGTTGCGGCATTATCCTTCGCTCCTGGTTTGTTTTGACTGCAGGCGGTAAATACGGTCAAGATCGAAACGATAAGCAGCATGCGTACTATTTTTATCATGATTATCACCCTGTCTATAAGTTTTTTATTCCTGTTTAAGCAATTGAATCGGATTCAGCCTCGCTGCCTGGTTGGCAGGGATGGTGCCCGCAAGTACATTGATTAAGATGCCAAAGCCAATGGAGATGAGCACCGAATAACCGTTTAGGCTCAACAATTCGTAATGAAGCCTCGATTCCAGCGTCCGGTTCAACACCAGTTGCAAGACAACGCTCAGCAGAGTACCATTAATGGAAGCCATGCTCCCCAATAAAATCGCTTCCGAAAAGAAAATCCAGCGTACTTCTCGTTTCCTGCCACCGATCGCTTTGAACAAGCCGATTTCTTTTCTTCTTTCCAAAACGCTGATAAACAGAATAATTCCTACCATGATGGAAGATATCAATAGGATGAGGATAGAGACTCCAGTCATCGCTAACTGTATGTTTTTGAACGTTTTGGCTAGCTCTTTCAATACATTCTCAGGCGTTGTGATGGTGTAGCTTTGTTTAAACTTATCGACGACCGAACTGACAGAGCTTTTATCGTCGACATACACATCGTAACTGTTCGTCGTTACTTCCGAGTCTTTCCCGACAAATCTGGAACGCTTGACAACGTCAGTGTGGAAATCGTAAGGAATATACGAATATTCTTTTCCGACAAAGGATTGCTCCGTAATGGCTGAGATCTTCATCTTATCCGTGTCCCATCGGGAGGGATAGCTCGTAATTTCGTCCATGGACAAAAATTTAATCGATATTTCTTTTCCAACCAGGTCTTCCAGCTTTTCCCCGTCCTGCAACAGTTTTTTAGCTGTGCTTTCCGATAAGGCAATCCCTTGCTCACCATCTTTAGGAAGCTCCCCGTACATCACTTGCGGCTCGGCATATTCGTTTCTGTATTGTTCTTTGAGCAACGGCTTAACATCAAAGCTGACGATGTCCGGCTTTTTTTCGATTCTTGCTGAAACATCGAATTCTGGCTGTACCAATTTGACATGCTCGTTTTTCTTAATATCGTAATAATCGGAACTGAGCATATAATCTTGATCTTTTTTGAAAACGAGCTGTTTACTATCAATAACTTTATCTGATGAATACTGCAAGTAATTGTCTATCCCGTTTCCTAGTGCCAGAGCCAAACTAAATCCGCATATGCCCATGGAGATGCCTATTGATACAAGGAAGTACCGCCATCTCTTTTCCTTGATCCGGTGATAAGAGAGTTTGAATGCGGAGCTTAGTTGAAAAGAACGTTTCCTAGGTGCTTCGGCTGTTTCGGAGAAATTCACCGTTAGATCGGAATTCTCTACGCGTTGATTACAATCCTCGATGATCTCTCCGTCTTGGACGCGAACGATTCTCGAAGCTTGTTTGGCGACCGTTTCATCGTGGGTGACAACGATGACCAAACAGCCTTTTTGCGAAATACGTTTCAACAGATCAATGATTTCATTTGAAGTATGGGAATCCAGGGCACCTGTTGGTTCGTCTGCCAATATGACGCTTGGCGACTTTACCAAAGCTCTTGCAATGGCAACTCTCTGCTGTTGTCCTCCCGACAACTCGTCAGCCTTCTGATGAATCGCCTTTTCCAGACCAACCTGCTTGATGGCTTGTACGCATTTTTGGTGGGCTTCTTTTTTCTCATATGAGCTCATCGCCAATGCCAGCTGCACATTCTCCAGCACGGTCAGATGAGGCATTAGATGAAAATGTTGAAACACAAACCCGATGTTGTCTTTTCGATAATCGGAGAATTTGTGATCATCAAAAGATGACATCGGGGTCTCGTTGACGAACACCTCGCCCGAATCAGGTTTATCTAGCCCTCCAAGAATATTGAGAAGTGTCGATTTCCCTGATCCCGAAGCTCCGACGATCGCAACGAACTCACCTTTTCGAAAATTTAGATTTACATTGATCAAGGCTGGTATCGGATTTGATTTCTCCGGATAGTACGTTTTGCCGACGTCCTTTATTTCAATCATAGAAACACTCCACTTCTACTTGGTGATGCTATAAAGATAAAGTATGGTTATGACGGCCTAATGAATATGCTATGACTTTTTTGTGACTATTCATACCGGCTTTATTTCCTCCCACTACTGAGCTGTACGAGGAGATAAAATACCATTCCGGCCGTTATCCAAACAATAGTGGTCGTCAGTGGCCTCCATTTTTTGTGGATGTGCTTTTTTGTGTACAAGGGAGGGTAAAATGAGGTGCGTAGAATCTTATCCGCGGCTAGAGGAGTAGGGGTATCTCTTGGAATCACTATCATAAAGATGCAGTATAACGTGACTTCTGCACGAAAAGAATACCAAGGCCAGTTCGTACCAATCTTCCACGGGTACTTGTTKATCTTTAGAAAGGCAAAGTTTCAAATTCGCCTTAGAGATGGTACGGTGAACCGTACCATAAGTAAGGGCTAAATTTTTTGGCAGTAACCCCTTATCTTTCGTTGCATCGAACATATTTGCCGGGAAAGAAGGGAGGGCTGGATAAAAACGCAAGACAGCTTCGCAGGGCCTACGTTCCTTTTGCGAGCAAGCTAGGCGAGGATGGTAGAGATGTCCGGCTTGAAACTATATCCGGCTCTTCTTCGATTCATATACCTTCTGCAGCCCGCGTCTCGCAATTTCACCGCTCTGCGCCACCGACGGCAAGCTCCTGCTAACTAGCTTGCTAAGCTATCCGATCAACTCCACCAGAACATTACCATTTTTAAAGTATAAGTAAATGCACTATTCAAGGTGAAGCTTAGGCTTCATCCTTTTTGTTATCTGAGGAGCCGTGGAAATATTTTGAAAATTAAACTAAGGGGAATCTCMATACGATAAGATTCTTCTTTTTTAGTTCTCATTTACTTGAAAATGATTAGAAGCAAAGTATATAAGTGCAGGAATTTGTTGAGAAGTATCAAATACTATATATTGTCTAATGTTTAATGTCGAAGGGTTAATGAATATGTTATAAATGGGGACGTTACGATGAAGAAACGGAAATTAATAATAGTAATTATTTCGATTATGATATTAGCAGCTGTAGGAGTAACGTACTCTTATATAACGAGACCGATAAAGATAGGGGTTATTATTCCTATCCAGTCGCCTCTTGGTAATGAAGAGAATCTTTTTGTTCGTTATTATAGAGACGCACATCCAAAGATTGGACAAAGACCAGTAGAGTTGCTAATCGAAAACAATGTGGAAACAGAGAAAGAAATAAAGACTGCATATGAAGAAATGAAAAATAAGGGAGCCTCGATCATTATAGGCGGTGTCACTAGTGAAGAAGGGAAATGGCTCTCTGAACAATCCGCTATGTACGATTTGCCGACATTCGGAATTACAGCTTCTACAGCACTATTAAAAGATAAGAAGGATGCATTCTTCAGGTTTGTTCCTACGAATGATCTGCAAGCCGAACTTGTCGCAAAGTATTATAGTAAACTAGGAAAGAAAAAGCTTGTGCTGATAACGGATATTAAAAATAAATCCTATGTGGAACCTTTTGCAAAAGTAATCACAGAAAAATTTAATGGGAAAGTTGTGAATGTTCCTTTCCGTGCCGATGAAGAAACGTATAACAAAATAGTAAGCAATAATCCAGATTCTGTATTTTGTATTCTCCAGGCTAAGGATGTAATCGATGTTATTAATAATTTGAAGGCAAAGCACCCTGAAATTAAAATAGGTTCGTCTTCGTGGGGTTCAGCAGAAATTTTATCGATGTATTCGAGCCCAGTATTAGATGGAGTGTTGTTATTTTCAGGCAGTTCAAAAATAATTGGAGAAAAATTCAAAACTGAAATTTCTAATTTTCAAAGTAAATACGACATAGAAGCTACAAAAGGTACAAATTATGCTGCATCCGTTATAAAAGCGATTTATCGCGGCATAGAAGCTGTGGGAGATTCCAGTGAAGCATTAAAAAAGTACTTTGAAACACCTCGTGACTACGAGACCGCCTATGGAAAAACACAGCTAAATGAGTATGGGGATTCTTTGCTTAATAATATGATTGTAATGGTGACCACAGAAGGTAAAGTATCCAATGAAGAGATTTTGAAATAAGGAGAAGCTGCCTTGAACAAGAGCATTAAGATACTTTGCGATCGAATTATTCATTTTTTGCGATTGAATGTGGCATTACTCTTAGCGTTATACATTGCTACTCTAGCATTATTTATTTTTATTCAAATCTCTCAAAATAGCAAGTCAGCATCTTTATGGATGAAGATCTTTGATAACAGACTTAAGCAGATCGAAGAAAAGATTGATTCTAAAAGCGAAAGGATCCCATATGTCAACTATCTCAATATTGGGATTGATGGAACGATAGACGAATCAACAGCTGGCTTTCTGAAAGGAATTAAGCTAAATGCTAACGGTTTGTTCGCGAAAATAAACAATTTGAAACCTAATGAGGTCAAAATTATTATTTATCCTGATATGGTAGACGGTATTCAACGCGTTCATTTTGTGAAACGGTATTCAAATCACTATGTCGTCTATTCGTTCGATGCAAAAAACTTTTTCCCTGAATTTTCGATTAGCGATTCAGAGTTGATCATGGAAACGCAGGGGGTAATTTGGTATTCAAGCAATTCACGAAATATTGGTAATGGATATGAGAAATCGTTTCTTAGTGTGAAGTCAGGTCAGTTCTATATGACAATATCCAAAGGCCAGACTGGTATTAATCATACAAGTATCGTCGTCGAGTATAATATTACTTTTCAAGTAGAAGCATTTTTGGCGTCTGCGCTACTATTGTTGGCCGTATTAATTGGATTGAACCGCCGAATAAAAAAAATACTCGGAGACTTTGTATTGTYGAAAAGTGAACAGCAATCTCTTGAAAATTTTATAAATACGTTGTCTAATAATGTCATTACTCGTCAAGTGAATTTACTTTCGAATTTAGTAGATGCAAATACGGTAAATCGGGATTTTATACGAAATGAAAGAGAGGGACAATTACAATTCGAAGAAAATAAACGCTATAAAATGCTAATTGAAAAATACGTGGATGAAATATTATTTTTATTTGATACGATACAATCTCAAAGCAAAATATTAGAAACGACGATTGAAAATATTTCTGATGCGTTTACCGTCTATGATAATCAAGGAAAGCTTATTCTCATTAATGCTGAGGCGCGTAAACTTTATCATATGTTTGATGAAATAAAAAACATAGAAAATGTGTATGACGCATTAGAATATTTAGATATGCAAGGGAACATCATTCCACAAGAAAACCATCCCATCTGCAGAGCCTTACGAGGTGAAAAGGTTCGGAATGACCTGGTTATCATAAGGCAGCCGGATAAGGAACAGATCACTGAAATTAATGCAACACCAGTCTATGAAGAAGATGGAAATTTTGCTTACGTTGCGTTATTTCATCGTGATATCACAGAGATTTATGAGAATCAAATGATGTTTAAGAGACAGCAAGAACAATTGCTTCATAATGAAATTGAGAAAAACGAAGCGCTGCAAAAAGCAATGCAAATGAAGGACGAATTCTTTGCTCTCGTTTCACATGAGTTTAGGACGCCTATAGGCGTTATTTCTGCAGCTATTCAAGCGATGGAATTTAAATGTAAAGATGAATTGTCGCAGAAAGCAAGAGGGTATCTCAATATGATCCGACTTAACTCGAATAGGCAATTAAAGTTGGTTAATAATATTTTAGATTTGACGCATGCTGAATCCGGAAATATGAGAATTGTGAAGAAAAATGTTGACATTATTATATTATCAGAGTCAATCACCGATTCTGTTCGAACCTATACCGAGCAAAAAGGAATTAAATTGCTCTTTACCACAACAATAGAAGAGATGGTTGTTGGAATTGATGTTGAAAAATATGAACGTATTCTGTTGAATCTACTTTCAAATGCAATTAAATTTACAACAAGCCAAAAGACAGTTATCGTTAAAATTTCTCGGAAAATTGTTAGGGGAAAGTATAATTTAAGTATTCAAGTCAAAGATCAAGGGATCGGTATTCCGATTGATAAGCAGAAAATTATTTTTGAAAGGTTCGGACAGGCAGACAGTTCGCTTACACGACCAGCTGAAGGTACAGGACTGGGGTTAACGCTTGTAAAGATGATTGTGGAATTAATGGGTGGAGCAATTCAATTAGAAAGTAAAGAAAATAGAGGTGCCAAGTTTATTGTGTTATTTCCAATGGAAAGTGTGCAAAAAATTCCAATGGAACAAATTGAAGAACCAATATCGGATGTCAGATTGCTTCAGGCGAGTGCGATTGAGTTTTCAGATGTCTATGTGTAAGGGTGTTGATGGAGTAACGAAATCGCATGAACGAAAAGGGATCTAACCAGCTCCTTTTCGCGCCTCTATTAATCGCGATTTAGTTTCGTCCTCGGGTAATATTAATTACGCCATATATATGACGGGGATCTATCCTACGTTGTCGACGCCAACTTCAGTTACTTCTAATAATGATAGTTACATTGCATATAAGAATACCCCACTGGTTACAACGTCTTCAAACAGCGTTCTTGCCAATGACAGCAGCAGCGCAACAGCTGCATTCGTAGTAGCTGCGCCAGCGCACGGTACGCTCGGCACCGAATCGTCAGCCTGTCGTGCAGATCATGAAAATAAAAATCCATAAGAACATCAACGAAGGAGCATGCCGCGGCAGCTCCTTTAGCATTTTTCGCCGTTATGACCGTTAAGGTGAACCTTATCATAAATAGGGCGAAATTTTCAAAAATACTCGAATATACGCTTGGGGGTTCCAAACGGATTTTTCTTATAAAATGGCATTAACGAGCGCCGCGGCGGAGTTTTCGCCGTTAGACATAATAGCTTGTGTTCAAAATCAGTGGCGCAAAAAAAATTCCGGTAGAGCGTCACGATTTCGCTTGCACCTTACGTAACGTAATGTTTTACAATAGAGCTACCGGTACATAGCTAGCGCCAAAGATTGGAGATGGTTAATGAAGAGACATTGGAAGGTCGGGGACCTCGCCAAGCTGACGGGGCTTACCGTACGAACCCTACGATTTTATGATCAAATCGGCTTGTTATCTCCATCCGGCCTGACAGAATCGGGCCACAGGCTATATAGTGAATCGAACTTGTCGCGATTGCACCAGATAGTATCACTTAAGGAGCTGGGCTTATCTCTCGAGGAGATTAAGTTGGCCTTAAGTGGCGGGCAAATCAGTCCGCTTGAGATCGTGGGCCTGCAGATAAGCCAAATCAAAGAACAGATCAAACTGCAGCAGAAACTATTGGAACAGCTCAGACATGTATCCAAGCTTATGCAGGGCAAGGCGGAATTAACAGTTGAAGATTTCACGAGCCTTCTGCAAGCGATGAAGATGGGATTTGAGAAACCGGTCATTGAGCGGCAAACGAGTTGGGAGCGACATTTGGATCTGTTGGGAGACTTTCTTGCCGAGGAGAGCGGAATTCCGAAACATGAGGAGGAAAATCAATGAGCGAACGATTTGTCAAGCATGGAACATTCGTCGTCGAGCGGACTTATGCCGCTTCGCCGGAGCGGGTTTATCACGCCTGGGCCGACCCGATTGCCAAAGCCAAGTGGTTTTCGAAGCCAGACATCTTCGATTTCCAGGTTGGAGGACGCGAGTACAGCAGCGGCGGGCCGCCGGAAGGGCCGATCTTTACCTTTGACGCCAACTACCAAGAGCTTGTCCCAGAGCAGCRCATTGTCTATACGTACACCCTAGATTCGGGCGGCATACGCATCTCCGTCTCAATCACAACGGTCGAGCTTATTAAGGTGGAGGGCGGCACGAAGCTGATTTTCACGGAGCAAGGTGCGTTCTTTGACGGGCACGATACGCTGGAAGTACGGGAACACGGTACAAACATCATGTTGGACGTACTGGGCAAGGTATTAGTAGGGGAGGTATGAACATGACAATAGGTGAAAATGAACTGATTGCTACGCGCGAGTACGATGTCCGGCGGGAGCTTGTGTTTCGGGCATGGACAACCCCTGATTTGTTAGCAAGGTGGTGGGGACCTCAAGGCTTCACGAATACGTTTCACGAGTGCGATATGAGGCCGGGAGGCAGGTGGAAATTCACCATGCACGGACCGGATGGCGTGGATTATCCTAATCATAACGTCTTTGTTGAGTTCGTGCCGCCGGAGCGGGTCGTGATTGATCATCTAAACGTTCACGAATTTCGGGTAACGGCTACCTTCGAGGACTTCGAAGGGCGCACCAAGGTCACCTTCCGTCAACTTTTCAAGAAAAAAGAGGAGTTTGAACAAGCTAAGCCAATCTGCATAGAAGCAAATGAACAGCAGCTTGACCGACTTGGCAAGGTGCTGGCGGAATTGGCATACTAGCTTTGCAAAGTTATATCGTCTTTTACCGGAAAGAACTGCTACTTATGTGCTGACTCTAAAATTGTCGCCGTTTATGATTCCTGTCGGGAATCGGACGGCGATTTTTATTTTAGGAACGGGAGGACGGTGGTGGAGATCTGACTGCCTAACAAGGAGAATTTTTCGCTGATTGCCTCGTTAAGCTGAACCGTATCACAAATAGAGCGAAACTTATACAAGTGTATGGAACCACGCTTGAAGCGATAAGGTATGTAAAAGTTAAAGTGACATAAGCAGCATGAACAAAGCAAGCCCGCATYCAATTGRATGCGGGCTTGCTTTGTTCTAATGCAGGGAGAGCTTCCGAAAGGGCGCTCCTACTTTTGGTTCAACAATCATTTTCTAAGAACGTCTTGTGTCTGAAATCACGACTAGTCGATGAAGGGACTTTCAGCTTATGAAAAAAATCGCTTATGTTACAACGGGAACAAGTGCGCAGTTAATCAGCTATTGGGATTTTGCTCATCACATGGATCAATTCATTTATGCGGATGACCTGCCTAACTTTAACTTGGAGGAATTTGGTGCAGTCATTCTTTCTTGTCATAGTCACAGTGACCGCATTCTGCTTCATAAAAAACAGCTTAATGATTATGTTAGAAATGGCGGATTTTTACTCATTTTTGCACTTGATAAAGCTGATCAGCTATTAGACGTTGTAAATATAGAGTGGGTTGAGTGTAACACTAAGGATTGGCTTTGGTGGACGAAACCAGAACGTAAAATAGAACTATATGTTCCCGATCATGGAAACCACTCCTTTTTTGAATATGTAACACCCAATAATTTACATTGGCACTGGCATGGTGCATTCAAGGGGAATCATAACGGGACGACATTGCTTGCGATAGAAGATACTCATGAGTCAGTTGTCGTTGATTTTAAGGATTTAGAAGGCGGGGGTAGAGTTTTTATTACAACACTAGACCCTTACAGTCATAACGGTCAACGATTTATGCCGGTAACAACTAGACTACTTCAACAATTTCATCCATGGCTTAATCACGAGCTTGGTATTGATAGAAATCAGATGCAACCATTTAAAGTGGCTTATTTACAAACGACTTCGTTTGACTCCGAGAATACGCCTCCCTATTTAGCGAAAACCTTTGAAGGCACAGGAGGACAAGTCGAATACTATGGCGTTCGTCCTATTCCGGATGAGGTTTGGGATTGTGATATCATCTATTACCCTGGTCTTGGTGACAATATCTACATGCAACGATACTCGGATAGAATCATGGAATATGTTAAAAATGGCGGTCAACTCATATTAAATATAGAGGTTGCCATATGCTGGCTACCATTTTTAAAGCCATTCCAAACGGTACCGCCAACACCCTATACGAATC
>NZ_JBFUHJ010000005.1:0-73836 GCF_056402455.1 Paenibacillus sp. P4_A7
GTATTAGCATCCGTTTCCGAATGTTATCCCAGTCTTAAAGGCAGGTTACCCACGTGTTACTCACCCGTCCGCCGCTAACTTAATTGAAAGCAAGCTTTCAATTAAATCCGCTCGACTTGCATGTATTAGGCACGCCGCCAGCGTTCGTCCTGAGCCAGGATCAAACTCTCCAAATTGGTGTTTGACTTGCTCAATCTTTTATCGCTTTTTCTAATGATCCGTTAGGATCGTTAGGGCAGTTTAATACTCGTTGTTCAGTTTTCAAAGAGCAATCTTTTGTGCTTGCCAACCGTRTGTYCYGTTGGCGACTTAGATAATATATCACGTTGGTCCATGCGAATGCAAGCTTTATTTTAAAAAACATTAAAATAGTCTTTTAATACGCATATGACCCCCGAACAATCCAATAAACTGACTATTCTTATATAGAAGAAACACATCCTGTTCATAGCGGTTAGAGCCTAAGGATCCTGTACCACACATGGCCTTATCAGCTGAAATACAAAAACCGCCGAGCAGCTACGCCCAGCGGTTCTTTATGTTTATTCTTGATAGGCTTCTTACTCGCCTGAGCGTTGTTCTCTCATATGAGGGAATARCAGCACATCTCGAATGGATGCTGAGTCAGTCAACAGCATAACCAAACGGTCAACCCCAATTCCTAGTCCACCAGTTGGCGGCATACCGTACTCTAGTGCACGAATGAAGTCCTCATCCATTTCATGTGCTTCATCATTACCATGCTCACGTTCTACAAGCTGACCCTCGAAGCGTTCACGTTGATCAATCGGATCGTTCAACTCCGTAAAGGCGTTAGCATGCTCACGCGCTACGATAAATAGCTCGAAACGATCGGTGAACCGTGGATCGGACTCACTTCTTTTGGCAAGAGGGGATATAGCAACAGGATGACCTGTTACAAACGTCGGCTGTATCAATGTGTGCTCTCCGAATTGCTCGAAGAAGGCATTAACGATATGACCAAATGTCATATGCGGATCGACAGCAACCTTGTGCTCCTTCGCCAAACGATGAGCTTCTTCGTCACTCATTTCAACGTTGAAATCAACGCCCGTTGTTTCTTTAACAAGATCAACCATTGTAACGCGACGCCATTGCGGGGTCAGATCAATCTCTTGACCTTGATACATTATCTTGGTTGAGCCAAGTACCTCTTGTGCGATATGTGCAATAAGATTTTCAGTCAACGCCATAATATCCTTGTAGTCAGCATAAGCCTCATACAGCTCAATCATCGTAAACTCGGGATTGTGTCGAGTTGATATACCTTCATTACGGTATACGCGTCCAATCTCATAAACCTTCTCCAGTCCGCCAACGATCAGACGCTTTAGATGAAGCTCGATTGCGATCCGCATATAAAGCTGCATATCCAGTGCATTATGATGCGTTTCGAACGGACGTGCCGCCGCACCGCCTGCAATAGAATGCAAGGTTGGCGTCTCAACCTCTAGGTAATCAAGAGAATCTAAGTAACGGCGCATGGATTGAATGATTTTCGAACGTGTAATGAAAGTCTGTTGGACATCCGGGTTTACAATCAGGTCCACATAGCGCTGACGATAACGAAGCTCTACGTCCTTAAGACCGTGGTATTTATCTGGCAAAGGAAGCAAAGATTTGGTCAACACTTCTATATCAAGTGCCTTGACTGAAATTTCCCCTGTATTGGTTTTGAAAATAACACCGTGTACGCCGATAATATCACCRATATCGAGCAAATTAAATGCTGCGAATTTCTGTTCGTCTACCGCGTCTTTACGGACATAAATTTGAATTCTACCGCTTAAATCTTGAATATGAGCAAAACCTGCTTTACCCATTCCGCGCTTCTGCATAATACGGCCGGCAATACTTACTTTTACCCCTTGCTCTTCCAGTTCCTCTTTACTTGCTACCTCATATGAATTCATAATATTTTTGGCATTATGAGTGCGTTCGAATTTACGGCCGAACGGATCCACACCTAGCTCGCGAAGCTCGTCCAGCTTGTCTCTGCGGATTTGCAATAACTCACTTAGCTCTTGTTCATTAATCTCTTGCTCTTTGTTGTCTTGTTCCATTACATTCATCTCCTTGACACGTTCGGTAAACGTTCAAAAAGCTTCCCACAAGGAAGCTTTCCGAGCCGCACATAGCAAACTTTATTTTTTGATATCAATAATCTTGTATTGGATGATGCCGACTGGAACACTTACTTCAACGACTATGCCTTTTTTCTTGCCCAGAATCGCTTTCCCAACCGGACTTTCATTTGAAATTTTGTTTTGCAGCGGATCAGCTTCAGCTGAACCAACAATAGCGTACTCCATCGTATCGCCATACTCCATATCCTCGACTGTAACAATGGACCCAATACTAACAATCTCTGTATCGATTTCATCGTTATTTATAATGCGTGCATTACGCAACATTTTCTCAAGGGTAATAACACGGCCTTCTATGAACGCTTGCTCATTCTTTGCATCCTCGTACTCCGAGTTTTCACTGATATCGCCATAGCCAATTGCTACTTTGATCCGTTCAGCAACTTCACGACGTTTGACCGATTTAAGATTTTCTAATTCATCTTCGAGCTTACGTAGCCCTTCTTGAGTCAGAATGATTTGCTTATCGTTCATCTTTCCGATTCTCCTGTCGTGTGACTAATTTTCATACCGTGTATGAATTCACTGTTACTTAATATATTACGCTTAACAACCTTCATACCTACAGTTGTTGAAGTGCGCTCATGGTGTGTTCTAGAGATTATATTGCACGATTATATTTCAAAGTCACCCTGAATGTCAATCAAAGCCAGCGGATCAATGGAAACCGTTACATTGCCATTTAACCAAGAGTAAACAGCTTATGTTATCCATAGAAGACATAAGTGCAATTCTTGGTGAATGATAAGGATATTGATAGCTTTTTTTGTCGAATACTGTCGATGATAAAACTTTCATTAAGGTATCCATGTATTTGTGAACTTTGAAGAAATTAGTAAGTAACTTCCTCTTCAATTGAGCTGTTATCTAACATTTGGCTCGAAGGCTGCATATCCGCTTCCTCTTCAAGCGATAAAATGTACTTCTCCAATATAGCAACCATCGGATCGCGACCGGTCTCTTCCATTATAACGTCCTTCACGCGAGCACCACCCGGCAGCCCTTTTAAATACCACGCTAAATGTTTTCGCATCTCACGTACGGCTACGTGCTCATTCTTCAAAGCGACTAAACGATCTAAATGAAGGATAGCAACCTCCATCTTCTCACGAGGAGTCGGATCGCTTAGCAGCTCACCGTTCGACAAGTATTGAATCGTACGATATAACATCCACGGGTTTCCAAGCGCGCCTCTACCGATCATGACACCGTCACAACCTGTATGGTCGAGTAACCGTTTAGCATCTTGAGGAGAGCAGACATCACCATTTCCAATTACGGGAATAGATACCGCTTCTTTAACATCCTTTATAATGTCCCAATTAGCCTTGCCCGTATACAGCTGCTCGCGTGTACGTCCATGTACGCTGACAGCACTGCCGCCTGCCCGCTCAACCGCAAGTGCATTTTCCACTGCGAAAATATGCTCAGCATCCCAGCCAATTCGCATTTTCACCGTAACTGGCTTCTTAACTGCATCGACTACTGCCGATACCATCTCGTATATTTTGTTAGGATCGAGCAACCACCTAGCACCCGCATCACACTTTGTTACTTTAGGAACTGGACAACCCATATTAATATCGATGATGTCCGCATTCGTCTGCCTATCAACTACTTTAGCTGCTTCGACAAGCGATTCCCGGTCGCCCCCGAATATTTGAAGACTTAGAGGCTTCTCCCTATCATCAACAAACAGCATCTCTAGCGTCCGTTTATTATTGTGGAGGATTGCCTTGTCGCTTACCATCTCTGCGCAAACAAGCCCCGTTCCAAATTCCTTAGCAATTAATCGAAAAGCAGGGTTACACACGCCTGCCATCGGCGCTAGCACCACTCTGTTCTTCATCTCGATGTCTCCGATTTTCAGCATGTCGCTCCTTGCTCCTTTACTACATTATTTAAAATAAAAATCATTGTGTAAGAGTTGCTACTCACGGTCATTGGACATTAATTCTTCGTAGCTGATATCTAGTGTTTTGGCGATATGATTCAGCAGCTTAGGATCTGTCTTTCTTGTGCCCCGCTCCAATGAGYCAAGCACTGCCACCGATACGCCAAGCTTCTTGGCCAGCTCCTGTTGGGTATAGCCCTTCAGCTTCCGAAAGGCTCTGACGCGCTGCGCCAATTGGTTGTTTTCCATAACGAAATGCCTTCCTTTCCATCCTGAAGTGCCATTTTGGACGATGAACTAACTTGTTCCCTCAGCGGGTGTGTTCGCTCGATAACATCATTCAACGGCACTAGCACGAATGCTCGCTCCATCATACGCGGATGCGGCAGCGTCAGCTCCTCTTGATCCATTCTGACATTATCATATAGGAGAAGATCAAGGTCAATGGTTCTCGGTCCCCATCGCACTTGCCGTATTCGACCAAGCTGCTGCTCAATGGCAAGCAGCCGACGCAATAATGGTACAGGCGCTAACTCGGTACGAACGACCACTACCATATTCAGAAATGACGGTTGCTCTGTAAAACCTACCGGATCCGTTTCGTAAATGCCTGATACCCTGCAAACATCAAGGTCTATATGACCATTAATCAGCTCAATTGCTTCAATAAGCAGTTGGTCCCGATCACCCATATTCGAACCTAAACCAATATAAGCTTCAACCAATGCGCCGTTACGCTGGTATTGATCTTCCATCAGCATCTCGCTTTCTGCGCATCTCAATCGTTACACCGTCAAAATGGATGTCAAACGGCGGATGTGGCTTAGTTACTCGAACAGTCACTTCATTTACAATAGTATAAGCTTCCAAAACACGTGATGCAATGTTGCCGGTTAAAGCTTCTATTAGTTTATATGGCGGACCCTCTACAATGTTTTTCGTAAGAGCATGAATATCTGCATAATTTATCGTAAAGTTTAGATCATCCGTTTGCGCAGCCTGCTCTAAATCCATTTTCAGTTCTAGATCAATAAAGAACTGTTGCCCTAGCTTATTCTCTTCGGCAAACACCCCGTGATAGCCATAGAAGCGCATTCCTTTAATTATCATGTTATCCAATCCAGTCACTCTCCTAACAATATAGCTGCTCTTATTCTTAAAACCAGCCTAAGTTGAAATAGTCTGTGTTGTTTCTTAGTTAGAAAAGAGGTTTATCAATTACCCAATCAGCCTCGATAAAAAATAGCATCAGTCATAAGCGCTGTCCGCTTCATTGCTCTGACATCATGCACACGTACGATTTGACAGCCTTGTGCAATGCCTACGGCAACGGTCGCAGCTGTCCCCTCTACAAGCTCTTCAACTGGCAAATTTAATGCTTGTTTAATGAAACGCTTGCGCGAGGTACCTAATAGTACCGGATAACCGAGTGCTGCAAGCTCTGAAAGACGTCCGAGCATTTCGATGTTTTCTTCATAACTTTTGGCGAAGCCGATTCCTGGATCTAACCAGACCTGGTCATCCGCGATGCCCGCAGCTCTTGCGATAGCAATGCTGCTATGTAGATCGGCAAGAACATCTGGAACGAGATCATTATAGTTCCGATCATGACGATTATGATTAATAATAACCGGACAACCATATTCAGCCACGACTGCTGCCATGTTGGGATCATTCTTCAAGCCCCATATATCATTGATAATGTGCGCACCCGCTTCGAGAGATTGGCGAGCTGTCTCTGACTTATACGTGTCAATCGAAATCGGCACATGGGGCAGCGCCTCGCGAACCGCTCGAATAACTGGGACGATACGCCGCAATTCTTCTTCAAGTGGTACTGGTTCAAAGCCAGGCCGCGTGGACTCACCGCCAATATCAAGTATATCGGCGCCCTCGCTTACCATCGCCTCAGCATGAGCAACTGCTGCATCTATATGCGTATAGCGTCCGCCATCAGAGAAAGAATCTGGTGTTGCATTCAATATACCCATAATTAACGTCCGTTTACCAAGCTCGAGCTTGACGCCCCCGCTAAGGTTATATTCTCGTATCCAAAAATCAGGTTTATTATTTCGTGTCACTACTTCACCTTCATCCTTTCACATACTACTCATTACTATCTGTACCACTGATTGAAATTGCATTACTAGCTGATTTTCACTATGTGTTGTAATCTCTCTATTTAAAGGTTAAGAAATCGTCGTATTACGATATAACGACAACAGCTGCCTCGTAACTGGCCCAGCCGTACCTCCACTAATTACGATGCTTTGACCATCCGTGCCTGTGAGCGTAGTGATAGGGATAAGCTCTTGTATGGAATTCGTCATCCAAATTTCATCCGCCTTCTGAAGCATCTCCCAGCCGTATAATCCTTCTTCTACCTTATATCCTTCAACTAGTGCCAGCTCCATTACACGCTCCCGTGTTATTCCAGGTAAAATGCCAATAGTAATGGAAGGAGTATGTACAACACCGTCTGTCACAAAAAATAAATTGCTTGTAATGCCTTCAGCAATCCAACCCTCGCTGCTAAGCATCAATCCCTCTACACCGAAAGCGGCACCGCAACGAACCAATTCCCGCTTCGCAATAATATTGTTCATATAATGGAGGGATTTAAAGCGAACATCACCTTCAGGCGTATTCCGCAGCGTTTGCAGCAGCCGTAGCTCCCGTCCGCGCATATGAACCTCATCATTGGCTTTCGGTAGGGACTTTACAAGCAGAAGGGCGTTCGGGTGCATATAGTCACCGGGCGGCAAGCCAAGCTCAGCTTCACCCGCACTCACGGTAAGCCGTACATACCCATCACTAAGTTCGTTTGCGTCCAACACCTCACGCGTCCATTTATTAATCAGAGCTAGGTCAGCATGATACGGTATACCAAGTTGATCACATCCGCGCTGCAATCGTAACAAATGTCTGTCCAGCAAGTACGGTTTACCATTATAGGTTCGAAATGTCTCGAACAAACCCATCCCGTACAAAAAACCGTGATCATAAACTGAGATCACGGCCTTGCTGGCATCCAGAACAGAGCCATTCAGCCCGACTTTCATCGTGCTGCGCCCGTACGTTTTTGCAAAAAATTACGAAGCATCGTAAGCCCATACTCCGTTATGATGGATTCAGGATGGAATTGCACCCCTTCAATCGCATACTCCTTGTGTCGCAAGCCCATTATTTCACCTTCAGCCGTTTCCGCAGAAATTTCCAAGCAATCTGGAAGCGTTTCTCTGCGAACAATGAGTGAATGATAGCGGGTAGCAGTAAACGGTGTTGGCATACCTTCGAAAATTGATTTGCCATCATGAAGAATGGCTGAGGTTTTACCATGCATCAGCTTTTCAGCGCGAACTACTTCCCCACCGAAGGCTTGTCCGATTGATTGATGCCCCAAACAAACACCAAAAATCGGAATCTTCCCTTTAAAATGCTCAATGAGTGATAAACTAATACCCGCTTCGTTCGGGGAACAAGGTCCCGGTGATATTAGTATATGGTCTGGAGCAAGAGCCTCTATKCCGGCCAAATCGATCTCATCATTCCGTTTTACCGTAATTTCTTCTCCGAGCTCTCCTAAGTACTGAACCAAATTGTACGTAAAAGAATCATAATTATCGATTACAAGTATCATCGCACAACTCCCCCTTCATTCTAACGGTATTCACTTTTGTTTAGCAGAAGCAAATTGTTCACTGTATTGAATGGCCTTCCATAAAGCTTTCGCCTTATTTAGCGATTCCTCATATTCCCGAGCTGGATTAGAATCAATAACAATACCTGCACCTGCTTGAATATGAACATGATCACCTTGCATCACCATGGTTCTGATAATAATATTAAATTCCATATCGCCGTTGTAGTCAATCCATCCAAGTGAACCGGTATACGGTCCTCTTCGGGTAGGTTCCAGCTCATCGATAATTTCCATGGTGCGGATTTTGGGAGCGCCAGTAATTGTCCCTCCTGGAAACGTAGCTGCTATAACGTCATACGCATCTTTTCCGTCTGCTAGCTGTCCTTCAACCTGCGAGACGAGGTGCATCACATGCGAGTATTGTTCAATAACCATGAGCTCTTTTACCTGAACCGTGCCATAGGCCGATATGCGACCGAGATCATTCCGCTCTAGGTCCACGAGCATTATATGCTCTGCTCGTTCCTTCTCATTCGTTCGCAAAGTTTCAGCCAGCCGTTGATCCTCTTCCTCCGTAAGTCCGCGACGCCTTGTCCCTGCGATCGGCCTTGTAATGAGTCGATTCTCATTCCGCTCCACCAGAAGCTCAGGCGATGCCGATACAATCTGAAAATCAGGACAGCGCAGAAAACCCATATAAGGAGAAGGATTGAAAACGCGAAGCCATTCATAAAGCTCTTCAGGTGACGTATGAACCGTCCTACTTTGGCGGACTGACAGATTAACCTGAAATACATCTCCTTGCTCAATATACCGTTGAATACTGCGAACAGCTTCCTTGTACGCTTCTTTTGAGAATGGAGAATGTATGCCTTTGAAAGTCTCAACATCAATATGAAGAGAATCTGCTTCAGTCAAAAGTAATCGGGCAGCCCGTTGCTCCGCTGCTTTCTCGCGAGCCCCGTCTTTCTCGAACCATTTTAACCAGTATTCGGCCATTCCCTCCATTCTCGAAAGCCCACTCCTATAAGTTTCCTGCAAATCCTCAGCGCTGGCATCCGGTGCAATTTGGCTATGAACAACTGTATATAGCTTCAATTCCACATGATCAATAATCCAAAGCTCATTCATCCGTAAAAATAGATAGTCAGGCAACCTCAAATCATCTTCAGCCTGCTCGGGCAGACGCTCAATCGACCGAACAACATCATAGCTCCAATAACCTACACATCCCCCGGTCCACTTGGGGCCATTATCGATCCGCGGTCCCTTGTGGCCTTCCATCCACTGTCGAACCACCTCAAGCGGCTTTCCTTGCCATATCTGCTTAGTTTGTTCCCCTTGCGACTTGAACTCTACAGATTCTGCAGCTAAGCCCTTACCCCGTATGATGCCGTCTGGGTGAAGACCCAAATAGGTGTAACGTCCTTCCTTCCCGCTCTCCAGTACAAAGGCATAAGGAGAAGCATCCTGCCACACTTCTTCCCATGAAGTAACCCCCGCTTTATTCTCAAAATAAAATGGCAGCTGCTTAATTAGCGGCAGTGTTGTATATTTCTGTTCGGCGTGCCACCGAGTCCACTGGTCTAATGTGGTGACCATCACCTTCAACCCCCGATTGCTTGACTTATTTTGCTCAGTATACAGAATAGAACGTCAAGTGTAAACGGCTGGCGCCGCCCCTTGGTGACGTAAGCTCATTTCATCGTGAAATATGGGCGAAATATTAGGATGAAACTTATACTCAGCCGTAATTATAAAAAGAAAGCCTTCCATCCCGTAGAATGAAAGGCCTCCTGCTATTTTGTAATTAAAATTAATTGTCGAAGTTAAACAGCGGTGTGCTTAGGTAACGTTCGCCATTACTTGGAACAATAGCTACCACACGTTTACCAGCACCAAGCTCTTTTGCTACTTGCAATGCGGCATAAATAGCTGCGCCGGAAGAAATTCCACAAAGAATACCTTCCTCTTTCGCTGCACGACGAGCGTATTCAAACGCTTCTTCGTTCTCAATTGTAATGACAGCGTCATACACGTCACGGTTTAAAATTTCAGGTATAAAATTTGCACCGATACCTTGAATTTTGTGAGCGCCAGGCTTGCCGCCAGACAAAATTGGTGAACCAGCAGGCTCAACAGCATAGATCTTGATGCCTTCGAAGTTCTGCTTTAACACTTCACCAGTACCGGAGATTGTACCACCTGTACCAATACCTGCAACGAAAGCATCCAATTTACCGTCAAGCGAGTTGATAGCTTCTACGATTTCAGGACCCGTTGTCTCACGATGAACCTTCACATTCGCTTGGTTTTTGAATTGTTGCGGTAAGAAGTATGAAGGATTTTCTGCTGCTAGCTCTTCCGCTCTGCGAACAGCTCCGTTCATTCCTTCAGAACCTGGTGTTAATACGAGGTCTGCACCATAAGCACGAAGAAGGTTGCGACGCTCAATGCTCATTGTTTCTGGCATAACCAGAATAGCATTATAGCCTTTTGCCGCAGCAACCATTGCAAGACCAATTCCTGTGTTGCCACTTGTAGGCTCAATAATAGTATCGCCTGGTTTAATGAGTCCTTCTTGCTCTGCTACCTCAATCATGCTGAGTGAGATACGGTCTTTAACACTAGCACCTGGGTTTTGGTACTCAAGCTTCACATAAACTTCTGCACTACCTTCTGGTACGAGACGGTTCAAACGAACAAGCGGAGTATCACCGATGAGATCAAGAACGCTTTGTACTATTTTGGCCATAAAAATGACTTCCTCCTTATTCCGACTGAATCAGTTGGTATTTTAACTAACTTAATATTAACAATGTCTTATAGCCGTTGTCAATAGCCACTTCCAGCCCGTTTATCATGGAGTTTGTACAGCATCATATTTGTCCAAAAGTCTGTCCTCTAACTCATTCAATGAATCAGCTTTCTCTAGTGCAAGCTGCTTGCGAACGACATCTTGCAGCCTGCTTCCCATCAATTCCGATGTCACTCGGCGCTCTAATAATCGAATAATAGCATATCCCCCGTCTACCTTAATGGGACCTGCCGTTTCAGCAACTTGCAGCTTACTTGCGGCATCCAGCATATTGCGATCATAGAAAGGATCCTGCTCATCAATTAAACCTAAATCGCCACCTATATCAGCAGTAAAGGAATCCAATGAATAGCTGCTTGCCAATAATGAAAAATCCTCGCCATCACTCAGAAGATCCAGTACAGATTCAGCTTCCTTTGCCGTTTCAGTCAAAATCCACAGTAAGTGCAGCTGAAGCTGTGAACCATATTCATCCGGATGCTCCTTTATATACTTCTCTACTTCAAGGTCGGTTACAATGATGCTGCGAACCGCTATTTTTTCCAGAAGCAGCCTGTATCGCATTTCATCTTGCACTTGCGCCTTTGTCATACCCAACTGTTCTTTCATCACTTCAAAATAACGAGCTTCGCTATCATAACCGTCGATCATTTCTTCAAGTTCTCGTTGTAATTCCTCTTGCGACACGCTTAACTCCGAGGCCGCGGCCTCCAAGTCTATCGCTTTATGTACCATCATCGCTCTAAGTACATCGTCGCCATATTGTTTGTAAAGTTGACTCTCCAGCTCAGCGGCCGTAATAAGTACCGGTCCCACCTTCGCTATTGTTCGATTGGGGTCTGCTTGTTCTGGAGAATCTACTTCAGGGGTTTGTTCAGGCTGATCTGTCTCAGCTGTTCCTTCATCACTGCCAATATTCGTTTGCGGTTGCGGGTCAATTAGTCTATTGTTCCCCGGCCACACTTTTACTACTACTACTACGGTTAATACAACCATACATACAGCTTGAAGGATGACCACAGCCCTCAGAACCTTGTATTTCCTCATTACCCTAATGCCTCCAATTATTGGATCGGCTTCGGTTTAGCTTGAGCAAGCAATTGCCCCAGCTGTGCCCGTTCGAATGTATATGCTTCGTTGCAAAATTGGCAAACGACTTCCGCTTTTCCGTCTTCTTCAATAATTTGCTGCAATTCATGTTCACCTAAACTGAGAAGCGTTTGCTCTACTCGATCCGATGAACAGAAACATTGAAACTTCAAGTCCATCGTATCATGAATAATTAATTCTCCGTCTCCAACAATCCAGCGAAGCAAATCCTCAGGGGATTCCCCTTTATCAAGCAGTGAAGTAACTGGCGGCATTGAAGCTACTGCCTGCTCCAGTCTTGTAATTTCCGCATCCGTCAAACCCGGCATCAATTGCACAATGAATCCACCTGCATGCAGGACGGAATTATCCGTATTTACCAACACACCTAGTCCTATTGCAGACGGCGTTTGCTCAGACACTGCGAAATAATACGTAAAATCTTCTCCGAGTTCTCCTGAAACAATTGGAACACTACCTCGATAGGGCTCTTTCATACCCAAATCCTTGCTGATATGAAGATAACCGCTTCTTCCGACAGCTCCTGCCACATCAAGCTTGCCCTGCGCATTGCTTGCCAAATGCACCTCAGGATGGTCTACGTAGCCGCGTACTTCGCCATCTGCATTTGCATCAACGACGATTTGGCCGATTGGACCATCACCCTTTACCTGAATCGTGATCTTCTCTCTCCCTTTAAGCATGGCTCCCATAATAGCACCGGCTGTCAGCGTTCTTCCAAGCGCTGCCGTTGCGGTTGGGAAGGTACCATGTCTCTGGCGAAGTTCCTCTACAAGCTGAGTCGTACGAGCTGCGAACACTCTTATTTTACCGCCCCATGCTGTTCCTCGCACAAGCACGTCCTTCAGCTGATTATCCATTAAATTCCCTCCTGATTACGTTCGTATATAATACGTAGACCTTCAAGCGTCAGCAATGGATCTACTTCTTCTATTGTTTCTGATTCAGCAGCGATCAACTCTGCAAAGCCACCTGTTGCTATAACTCGCGGTGTAACACCGAACTCTGTACGAATACGTCCTACAATACCGTCAACTTGTCCTGCATAGCCAAAAATAATACCTGCTTGCATAGAGGTTACCGGATTTCGACCGATTACACTTTTTGGTCTAACTAGCTCTATACGAGGAAGCTTAGCTGCGCGTTGATACAAAGCTTCTGTCGAAATGCCAATTCCTGGCACAATTGCACCGCCCAAATAATTGCCGCCCTCATCTATGTAATCAAATGTGGTGGCAGTACCAAAGTCGACGATAATTAACGGTGATCCGTATTTCACAATGCCTGCTACGGAATTGACGATTCGATCGGCGCCTACCTCACGCGGGTTTTCATAACGAATATTTAAACCCGTCTTCACGCCTGGTCCAACTATTAATGGTGTCTTGTGCAAGTACTTATGACACAGCTCCTCCAATGTACGCATAAGTGGAGGGACAACGGAGGATATAACAACGCCATCAATCTGATCAAGCTTCACACCTGCAAAATGGAATAGGTTATGAAAGTTAATCCCATATTCATCTACAGTAGAAGAACGATTCGTACTTAAACGCCAATGATGAAGCAGTTCTTTTCCTTTATAGATACCAAGCACGATATTCGTATTCCCTACATCAATAACGAGGATCATAACGTCTCCCCGCCCTTCTTCGCATTCAAATCCAAGCTAATATCCAGTGCTTGGAAGGAATACGTTAATCCGCCGATAGAAATAACATCAACGCCACAAGCTGCAATTGCATATACCGTATTCAGTGTTACTCCTCCTGAAGCCTCTACAATGACATGAGGTGACCTTGCTTTTATTCGACCGACTGCTTCCGTCATCATTGCCGTGTTCATATTATCAAGCATGATGATGTCAGCACCGCATGCTAAAGCTTCTTCAACCTGTGCAAAAGACTCGGTCTCCACTTCAATTTTCATGGTATGGGGGATTTTTTGACGCGCCGCCTCAACAGCAGCTGTTATAGAACCTGCACCCTTAATATGATTATCTTTAATCATTACTGCATCGTACAAGCCAAAACGATGATTGGCTCCACCGCCGACACGCACCGCATACTTCTCCATCATACGATGGCCCGGTGTCGTTTTGCGTGTATCAACAAGTCTGACAGGCAGTCCATCAAGTGCATCTACAAAGGAACGCGTCTTAGTCGCAATGCCTGACAGTCTTTGCATCAAATTTAGAGCCAGACGCTCACCGGTTAATAAGCTATGAGTGCTGCCCTCCACAATGGCAAGTACCGTGCCCTTCTCCACATAGTCTCCGTCTTGTACTTTCGCTTCAAATATAAGCGATGAATCCACCACTTCAAATACGAGCCTTGCGATAGGTATTCCAGCAATTATGCCGCTTTCCTTCACATGAATAACAGCCTTCGATCGCGATCCCTTCGGAATCGTTGTCTCGGTTGTTATGTCACCGCTTCCTACATCCTCAGATAGCCATCCGCGAATTTGATCACGTACGGCAACGTCATACCCGCCTGTTGTCCATTCAAACATCTTCTATTCGCTCCTCCGTCAGTCCATATAGACGGTGCAATACCGTATGCTTTCTCCACATTACATCATCACGCGCTGGAAAGTCCTCACGATAGTGTCCGCCGCGGCTTTCCTCCCGTTGCAATGCTGCTTCTGTAGTCAGCATCGCACAGGTAAGTAAATTAGCAAATTCGTAATCTTCCCGTTCCGTTAGAATGGACTGGAATATTGGAAGCTGCCTTTTAAGCTCTTCAAGACCTTTGCCAAGTCCTTTCGCATCACGGCGAAGACCAACGTACCGAACCATAATTTTCTGCAGCTTAAGCCGTCGCTCTACAACCGCCTGCATAGGCGTGTTGATTCGTTCTAATTCATTCTCAATAACTGGTTCAATAAGTAGATCCGATAATTCATTAATACGTTTCACAATTCTTCTGCCGAATACAATGGCTTCAGATAGGGAGTTGCTTGCCAAACGATTCGCTCCATGCACCCCGGTTGATGATACTTCACCGCATGCAAACAATCGCTTAATATTTGTTTCCCCATTTAGATCGGTTTTCACTCCACCCATCATATAATGCATGGCAGGCGCAACTGGAATCCAATCCGACGTAAGATCCAATCCGTACTTTAAACAGTATTCATATATAGTTGGAAAACGATGCTTCACCATATCTGGCGATTCATTTGTAATATCGATATAGACGAAAGTAGATCTTGTAGCTTCCATTTCACTAACGATAGCCCGAGCAACAATATCTCTTGGAGCTAGCTCCATTTGCTCGTGGTAACGATCCATAAAACGCTCGCCCTTAATGTTACGAAGTACAGCACCCTCTCCGCGCACTGCTTCCGATATAAGAAAACGCGGCGCTCCAGGATAACAAAGAGAAGTCGGATGGAACTGTAAAAACTCTACATCTTGAATGAAAGCACCTGCACGGTAAGCCATAGCAATTCCATCGCCTGTCGCTACTTCAGGATTTGTCGTATAACGATACAATTGACCCGCGCCGCCAGAGCATAATATAGTCGCTTTTCCTTTGACAAATAGTCGCTGTCCGTTAGGCTTCTGCACAATTACCCCACAGCACTCGTCATCTTGCGTAACTAGATCGATTACAAAGGAATCATCCCATACTTCAATTTTGGGATTGGACACCGCATTTTCTGATAGTGCACGTACGATCTCGTACCCTGTTGCATCTCCATTGGCATGCAAAATACGACGCTGACTATGGGCGCCTTCCTTCGTCAAAGCATACTCACCATCATTCTCCACATCAAATTGCGTACCCATCTTAATCAGACTGCGTACGCCCCTCGGTCCTTCATGGACAAGTACATCAACTGCTTCATTCGAGCATAAGCCTGCTCCAGCAATTAATGTATCTTGGCGATGATATTCTGGAGAATCATCTTCAGAGATGACGGCGGCAATTCCGCCTTGTGCATATCGTGTATTGCTGTCTAGCAATGATTTCTTTGTAATCATAAGCACCGAATTATTCTCACTTGCCCGTATAGCGGTAAAAAGACCGGCAATGCCGGCCCCTATAACGATGACGTCTTTTTCGATAACGGGTAGCCCGTTCAACTGTACATCAACTAAATATCTAGGAATCATAGAGGGCTCCTCCAAGTGTTTACGTTATAATCCTTCAAACATAGGAACAGCGTATGCTACTTAACAAGCAGCATACGCTCCAAGGACAAACGGGCCTGATCCGCAACTGCAGGCGGAACATAAATTTGCGGCTGCATCGTCTCTAAACATTTAACGAGCTTCTTCAAATTGTTCACCTTCATGTTGGGACAAACCAAATATTTAGATGCAAAGTGGAACGACTTACCTGGGCTGTCTAACCGCAATTGATACCCAGTTCCATCCTCAGTTCCAACTATAAACTCTTGGCAATCAGATTCTTTACAATATTTAAGGATAGCAGTTGTACTGCCTACGAAGTCACCAAGCTTAACTACCTCAGGACGACATTCAGGATGTACAACAAACTGCGCATTCGGATATTTGGCTTTCATTTCTTCTACATCTTTAACTGTTAGCATATCATGCGTGTTGCAGTAACCTTCCCAGATAATCATTTTCTTATCTGTATTCTGCTGCACATAATGGCCAAGGTTTTTGTCTGGGACCCAGATGACCTCATCGCCTTCAACTGAATTCACTACCTTAACCGCATTCGCAGAGGTACAGCAAATGTCTGTCTCTGCTTTAATTTCAGCAGAAGAGTTGATATAGGTAACTACCTTAGCATTCGGATGCTGTGCCTTAAGCTTACGCAAACCATCCACACTAACCATGTCTGCCATTGGGCATCCCGCACGTTCATCTGGGATAATAACTGTCTTGTTAGGCGCCAAAATTTTCGCGCTTTCACCCATGAAATGTACGCCGCAAAAAACAATCACTTCTGCATCTGTTTCCGCCGCTTTCTGGGCTAATAGAAAAGAGTCTCCGCGAAAATCAGCAACCTCTTGAATTTCGTCTCGTTGATAATAATGGGCTAAAATAATGGCGTTTTTTTCTTTCTTTAACTGTAACAACCGCTCACGCAACTCGCGGTTTTGTTCCGCTTTGCGTTCCAGTGCCAGTGCTTCCACAGTAGATCCTCTCCTCTTGTGAGGGATGGGGGTTAGCCCATTCCATGATCGTGCAAGTAGACTTTGTGAATTGATGCACAAACTATGAAAGTCGCTCGCTTATAAATTAAAGCAAAAGGGATAATTGATAATTTTAATGGATTAAGATTTAATTTACACGTGGTAGAAGGTGCTGTCAATCCATTAAACGCCTTTTTATAAAGCCAATTTCTAATTCGGGCTGTTTCGGAAAATCTCATGCTAGCATTTTCTTTATTTACTACAGGTTTACAACTGTATTATAGGCTAAAATCGAACATTAATAAAGAAAAAAAGTCGGCCTACTACTCAAGAAAAGTAGTAAACCGACTTTTGGTTAAACACATAGTAACTTAAGAGCTTTTATCCGAATCATCYGGGTTATTTTGCTTCTTCTCTAAGCTAACACCCTTAACCTCATCTTCGTCATGGGATTGAATACGTACTGTTACATCGCCAATTGTCTCAATAATTGGCTCTGTTGTAGGTACGGATACATCACTATCTGAAGAAGCTCCACCATCACCATCAAGTGAACCAGTTTCGATCAGACGCTTAATTTGCTCCATCTCAAGCGTTTCAACAGTAAGCAATGTCTGTGCAATGATATGCATTTCCTTGCTCTTCTCTGTCAATAGCTTTTTAGCGCGATCGTAGCAAGCATTCGTGATGTTCTGCATCTCTTGATCGATCTCGTAAGCAATTGAATCAGAATAGTTCTGCTCATGCCCGATATCGCGGCCAAGGAATACTTGGCTTTGTGAGCTGCTGCCGAACTGCATCGGTCCAAGCTTGTCACTCATACCGTATTCCATAATCATACTGCGTACAATACCTGTCGCTTGTTTAAAGTCACTGTAAGCACCCGTTCCGATTTCCCCGATAAACAGTTCTTCCGCAACACGACCAGCCAGCAATCCAGTAATCTTATCAAGCAACTCTTGTTTTGTAACAAGCATACGATCTTCTTTTGGAAGCATGATGACGTAACCGCCAGCGCGACCACGTGGAATGATCGTTACTTTGTGAACCATATCTGCATGTTCAAGGAAGAAGCCAGCAATTGTATGTCCTGCTTCATGATAAGCGACGATCCGTTTCTCACGATCACTAACGACACGGCTTTTCTTCTCCGTACCGACAATGATACGGTCAATCGCATCATCAATCTCTACCATTGCAATTTCTTTCTTATTGCGACGTGCAGCAAGTAGAGCTGCTTCATTCAGCAAGTTCTCAAGGTCTGCTCCACTAAATCCAGTGGTACGCTTCGCAATGATATCCAACTTAACGTCACTTGTAAAAGGTTTGTTGCGTGAATGAACGTTCAGAACCGCTTCACGGCCTTTCACATCTGGACGGTCAACCGTAATTTGACGGTCAAAACGGCCTGGACGTAGAAGTGCTGGATCCAGAATGTCTGGACGGTTTGTTGCAGCAATAATAATGATTCCTTCGTTAGCGCCAAATCCATCCATCTCAACGAGCAATTGGTTAAGCGTCTGTTCACGCTCATCATGACCGCCGCCAAGACCTGCGCCACGCTGACGACCTACAGCATCAATCTCATCAATAAATATGATACAAGGTGCATTTTTCTTTGCATTCTCGAACAAATCACGTACACGGGAAGCACCGACACCAACGAACATTTCCACGAAATCCGAACCGGAAATACTGAAGAAAGGTACGCCCGCTTCACCTGCTACAGCACGTGCAAGCAATGTCTTACCTGTACCTGGAGGACCGACTAACAGAACCCCTTTTGGTATGCGCGCGCCAACAAGATTGAACTTACGCGGGTCTTTCAAGAAGTCGACAACCTCAACGAGCTCTTGCTTCTCCTCGTCTGCCCCTGCCACATCTTCAAAAGTAATCCGCTTCTTCTCGTTATCGTAAAGCCGCGCTTTGCTCTTGCCGAAATTCATGACTTTACCGCCGCCACCTTGAGCCTGATTCATCAAGAAGAAGAATAGGACAAGAATGATGATGAACGGAATAATAGAAGTAAGGAATGTAAGCCAAATACTTGGCGTATCCATTTTCTTATTTTCTAATTTAAAGCCGTATTGCTCCTGCCAATCGAGAATTTTCTCTTCCGCCTTAACGCCAATTCGAGATACGAATTCATCGCTTTCCGCGTCAGCAGGCTTTTGTTTATATTTACCAGTAACAAAATAAGTTTGGTTATCAAACTTCACACTCATTTCTGCAACATTGCCTGATTCAATGGCAGTGCGAAGCTCATCATAACGCAAACCTACAGTAGCTTTATTTTGGCTGCTGATAAATTGAAAGATCCCAACGGTCACCAAAAAGATAATTAAATAAAAACCAGTATTACGGATGATCCGATTCATCCCCAACCTCCTCTCAGACACTTTAAATATTTTACCATAGCATGACTTCCCATAACAATAGAGGTGTCAGGTGAAGGGGCATGTACGGGTAAATCGCCTAAAAATGACTGTCATTCCCTTACTTCTCGTATACTTCCGGCTTCAAAATACCAATATATGGAAGATTACGATATTTCTCCGCATAATCTAGACCATAGCCTACAACAAATTCGTCTGGTAAAGTAAAGCCTTTATAATCAGCTTCCAGATCTACCGTGCGACGGCCTGGTTTATCAAACAACGTAACGACAGTAACTGACTTTGCATTACGGCGCTCAAGCACATCGATCAAGTAGCTAAGTGTTAGCCCGCTGTCGATAATATCCTCGACAATTAGAACATCACGGCCTTCAACGGATACATCGAGGTCTTTAATGATTTTGACAACACCTGACGATTTAGTTGACTGCCCGTAGCTGGATACCGCCATAAAGTCGATCTCGAGCGGCACTGTAATTTCTTTAACCAGGTCAGCCATAAAAATAAACGCGCCTTTTAGAACGCAAATAACGAGCGGATTACGTCCACCAAAATCCTGGCTCAGCATTTCGCCAAGCTCCTTAACCTTTGTTCGAATCTGTTCTTCATCATACAGCACTTCTAGAATGTCATTCTGCAATGTATAAATCCCCCTACGCCTTAACTATGTTTATGAGTGTAACAGTGCTACTTATTCGTTGTTCGCCCGGATGAACAATACGTCTTTTGTTTGTGAATCGGTGAGCGCATGACTTGACCTACGAATGCCAGGAATCCAGAGCAAACGTCCGGCGGAATCAAATAGCAGCGGATATAGCTCACGCTCCGAAGGGGCAATCTTCTCGTCAACGAACATATCTTGCACTTTTTTCGAGCCATTTAATCCTAAAACTTGAATTCTGTCACCCGGAAGTCGATTCCGCACGATGAGTGGATACGTAAGCTGTGCAGCATCGAAGTAAGCTTCGTAACGAGAAGCAGGCCTATGACTATGATTTGCAGACGAATAGCCTAGCAAAAAATCCCAGCTAATCGACTCTATCGTCAAGCTGGCATCATCTCTTCCTACTTCGCAAAAAAAGCCGCTTGCATCGTTCAATGTGTTAGGCGATACCGTTAACCATCGCATTACATCATATTCACGAGCGCAGCGAACACCGGCACCTGCATCGATTCGCCATGTAGCAGGCGCTTGATCCGAAGCAGCAAGTCGCATCGTCTCGATCTGTTCGAAGGATATGTTTTCCGTTTCCTTAGAAAGATAACTTAATATTAGTTTAATCAATCTCCTTTGTAAAGCGACATGGAGACCGCTTAAATCGTTGCAGCTTAAAGCGCATTCTTCAGGGGATCTAGAAACAAGCCGAGCGAATAACGCTTCTGTTTGTTTCTCCATCCAATCATCCTCTGCGCCGGCCACTTCAGCAAGCCGCTGTAACGATTGAGGCAGCTGTGGGTTAAACTGAGATAAATAAGGCAAAATATCTAGCCGGATGACATTTCGGAAGTAATAGCGTTCCTTGTTGCTGCCATCCAAACAATAGGGTACTTCTTGTTCTTCGCAGTAGCGTAGGATGTCTGACTTGTTCATACGAAGCATCGGCCTAATAAGTTCCACGTTTTTTTCACGACGTTTACTAAGAATGCCAGCAAGCCCTGTTAGCCCTGTTCCGCGAATGACACGCATAAGTACAGTCTCCGATTGATCGTCCCCGTGATGGGCAAGTGCGATACGCGATGCACCATGTCGCTCGGCTACCTCATGTAAAAAAGCGTAACGCTTCTCACGCGCTGCAACCTGTCCATTTAGTCCCGTTTCTTCTATATAGCTTGGTAGATCTAGTGTAATGGTCTCGCAAGTTACCTTTAACTGCTCCGCATAGGCTCTAACGACCTCTAGCTCCTTTGCTGACGCCTCTGGGCGGAAGCCATGATTCACATGTGCCGCAATAATTGTTAAGCTGCTGCTTTGTGCTAGGGAAGATAGCATATGCAGAAGTGCCATTGAATCCGGCCCACCGGAGACAGCCACGACTATGCGGTCTCCATTTGCCCATAAACCACGCTCTTCTGCAGCCCTCACAAGCTCGTTTCGTAAAATCATATGTATCTTCACCTCCATCTATCCTATCGCTATTACAACATATTCCGTAATAGCCAATAGACTGATGTCGCAAGCAAAATTGCTGATGCGACAGCTAGTCCTTTAAGCCATGCAGGTATTCTCGCAGATCTATGCGTATCGCTTCTGTGCATCAGCATTCTCCATGCCGCTGCTCCCTCACCCGCATCCGCGAACTGACCTGCAAACGCTTTGTTTAACCAACCGGCAATAGGCTTTAGCTTCGGGCTGTTATGAACGATTTGCATAAGCTCTGCAGCAGAACGATTCTGCGGCAGCATCTCAAGTGTAAGTTGATGGAGCTTCTTCTCCTCGTGCAGTTGAATACAAAGGACTCCAAAGGAGAAAAGGTCATATTTCGCATCTGCTGACCGTGTCCCACCATTCCAATAGCCTCTATCATAGATTTCAGTAAATTGCCGGATACCCTTGCCCGCCGCAGTCACACCGCCGAAGTCAACCAGCTCAACGTGGCCATAATCACCAACCAGTACATTTTCAACCTTTAAATCACCGAACACCCAGCCTGCTTGATGCAGCCTAGACAGCTTGACGAGTAAATTAAGACCAACGAGAGGGAACCACTCGGAGCCCTGTTGCTTTAAGTATACAGACAATGTCGTGCCAAGCACATAACGCATAATATAGAACGGATATTCTCGACCATCCGATCCGTACAAGTCATCCACGTCAAACAAGAAAGGCTCCTGCCCTTGCTGCTTCTGCGAAGCGATAGACTGCAGAACATTAATCTCTGATTGCAGATCGATGGCATCAGACCCAACCTTAAGCGCAAACCAATTACGGTCACGCTGTACGAGATATACTTTACCGTTTGCGCCTTCTCCCAGCAAGCGTTCTATGCGATACCTTCCTTGCTTCCATTTGCCGGTCACCACCATACCTCGGCGAAGATCAACCTTAAACGACGTAGTCACTCATCATCCCATCCGTTTCATCTCTTCTCTGTCTACCATAATCATTCGGTCGATAATAATCAATGACCTTCATTATAGCAGGTCCCGTAGGTGTCGTACCGCCCATCTGCAGCTTTGGCAAAATAGCATGAACACCGTTTAAGTGATCCGTCCATCCCATATCCATTACGCAATCGTCACCATTTCTCGAAGCCGGAAAATGAAAAACTGAAATTTCACTCTTCCCCTGCCGCGATTGCAGACTGAGCATAAGATCACGTATGGCTTCTTCCACGGCTGGAAGCTTAGGCTTCATACTAGCACTTGCGTCTATCAGAAGAGCGACCTGCAAACTGGATGTCTCGCCAAGCTCATCAATTACCCGAACAACCTCGCCACGCTTCTGCGGCGGCAGCGCTTCAATTGAACCATTGCCAAGCACCTGCTTCAATTCCTTCTGTACAGCAAGTTGGATGGTCTGAACGACCGTCTTTCTTGTCATCATCTGCACAGTCTGTGAGAGCTGCCGCACATTAACCAATCTGCTTAAGCCGCCTCCTGCGCGCGCGATCTCTTCAATTTCGTTCGCACCTAGCTCACCCACATCTCCATGATCAAGAACACCTACTACGTTAACAGAAATACCTTCTGAATTTGCATGCGCAGCAGCCACAATGGGACTGAGTCCAACATTTGAGCAACCATCTGTTATTAATAATATTTGTTTCATAGCTATTTACCCTCCCTGGCTGTTTGTGTAACAAACAAAGCTTCGAAAGCAAAGCTTCATGTTCGTACAACAAACATAAGTTTCCAAAGCAAAGGCTTAGAGCAAGCCTTTCTATCAGCTTTTCCTTTTTTGGGAGGGTTAAACAGCTAGACTAGCAAAAAGTTCTTTTAAAACACTTCTCTATGTATTTTATCGACAAGCTTTATGTAATAGATGAATATTAGGATGGAGACAACCTCACGGGTATAGAGGTTTATCTCACTCTAGCAAACGACGTGATGCAATCCATTTGAAGTAGTAAGATCTGCTTCACTAAATCGTCGCATGGCTTCATTCCTAGAGAGATTGTCGGCGGTAAAGGGTTGGGGTTGTGCGTACAATACTTGCAGAGGCATCTGATGCCGGGGGTGTTGTGTTGCTTGAATAGGCTCGGCTGTCGAGGTTGTTGTTACAGTACTTGTAAGTGCAACTTGTTTTGCTAGAAGCAGCTGTAAGCTGTAATTGTAACCGTAGAGGAAGGAGCTCAAATCGCACCTTCCCCTTTTCTTCATAGAACAAACCCGTTTCCCCGTAATCATACCTCCCTTAAACATTTCTATTGTCAAAAGATTGCTAAATAAGATGCTAACTCACCGTCCTTGGACGCTCCATGCGCGATACCCCTGGCCAGCGGAACGAGGCCCATTCCGGTAAATGCTTATCAATGCGAGCAACCAACACCGTCATATCATCCATAATCTCCCCTTCATGATAACGAACAACCATCTCCAGCAGTGCGTCTGCCATCTCCTGCGGATCATTTGTCTTCAGCTCGTTAATGATCCGTTTCATCCAAAGCTCCTTGTTTACAGCATGACCTGGGGCATCATAGATACCATCGCTCATCATAACAAGCGTGTCACCCGGCTGCATCTGCATGGATACAAAGTCGACATCAATATCTTGAAGAATCCCAATCGGCAAATTATTTGCGCTTACCAAAATAACCTCGTTTCCGCGTTTGATGAAGCTCGGTGTCGATCCGATCTTCATAAACGTCGTTTGCGCTGTATATAAATCTACTATTGCTAAATCAACAGTAGCGAATACTTCGTCTGAGGACCTTAGCAGCAGCACCGAATTGACCGATTTCACCGCTAGCTTCTCGTCCATTCCCGATTGCAGCAGCTGCTGCAAAATAGATAATGCTGCGCTGCTCTCCTGCCGCGCCCGCTCACCATTGCCCATTCCGTCACTTATCGCTACTGCATATTTTCCATTGCCGAGCTCAACCATGCTAAAGCTGTCTCCAGACAACAGATCGCCGCCTTTTGCAGCGCCCGCAATGCCAGTCTCTATCTCATACTGCTTCGCTGAGCAGAAGGCTACTAATGTCGGCTCACCGCTTGTCGTTGGAGGATGCTCCGATTTCACTGCAATATGCTCACCTAATATATCGCTTAGTAGCGGTGCAATGATTTTACGGCATTCGTCATATCCCCTTCCAAAAGTATGATAAACCTCAATATCCACATTCCCCTCCTCCAAACTTACTATGTCAATGCCTTGTATCGATAAACCTAGTCCTTCCACCGCCTCTCTAATTTGTTCCTCTTGTAAATGTAGTGTCTGCCCCTCCCTTTTAATTTCTTTGGCCAAATCCTCCATCACCTGTGATACACCTTGCAACTGATCAGCAACTAATTGACGAGAGTCGTATATTTGCTTCTTCCAGTGCATATTATTTTGATATAGCTCGTATTGCTGACGCATGTCCATCAATACCTGCGACGATTTCACGCAATGGGCAGACCATGCCCGTGGTATTTCCTTCGAGGTAGGAATGCGATCCTGCTCGACCACCTCCATCATATCCGTCATCATTTTATAGGTATGAAAGAACTTGTCCTCCCAGCAAGCATTTTGCCTATGACAGCTAGCGCAGCTGCGCTCGGCAACCGCATTCATAAAATGATTAATCTCATCTTCCCGCTTCACCTCCGTTACCGTTTTCGTTAATTGGCCAAAGCTTCGTGACAGCTGTTTAAACACTTCAGAGTATTGTGAGACCCGGTCCGCTGTAACCTCACGCACCCGCTTTGCATACTCATGCTGCGACTTCGCATGCTCATTGGTACCTGGCACATAACGGGATATGGTACGAATAATGCCGCGAGGCGTCATCATAAGTAGAGTAGCTGCTGCAACAGATTCCCAGGTTGAGCTCATAACATCAGCCTGACTGCCCACATAAATAGATAAGATTGATGTACCTAGCAGCATCCCGAACGCTGTAGCCATCTTACCGCCTTCACGAAGAAGTCCGGCAAGCAGTCCTGCAAAAGCAAGCAGGCTCATTTGAACAACGGCCCCGAAGTCCGCCAAGCTTAGAATAAGTCCGGCAACTACACCGACTGAAGCCCCTAAAGGTGCACCTCCTGCTAATGCAAACAACAGCAGCATGTAGCGAGACATCACATGCTCTGCCGACAGCCCATAGACTAACCATCCAACTGCTCCCGTCATAACGGAAGCGAGTAAAATCATTAAACATATGATTTCCTCATTTTTGAGCGTGGCTGATTTTTTGGTCATGGTCAGCACCGGAATAGCCTGTATAAAAACGAGAGTAAGCACGAACCCAAGCGCTGCCTCCACAACAACGAGCATAAAGTTGTACCAACTAAGCACATCTCCTATAAATACACTGAACAACTGAACAAGCAACGTAGCTGTAAATACAATAATAGGGGCTACCGATAGCTCTGCCCTCTCATAGGCTTCCAATCCCCGCACAAAGAGGAAAAACACCGCAATTTCCATCGCAATCCACATCGGTGCAGGATCAGCCGCCAGCCAGCTCCCAGCGACTAATGAAATCGCCACCCAATGGTAAATATCTCGTCGCATAAAATAGATGACTGCAAAATAAGCAATTGCAAACGGCATAAGTGACTCCAGTATGACTGCTCTGCCCAGTAGGAATGCCATTCCTACAAGTAAAAACGTCCATTTCTTGGCTAAAATAACTTGAATGAAATGACGTGCTGCCGCCCATTCCCGTCCCTTCTGTATAACTGACTGCGCTAGGCTTGTCCGTTTCACTCCTGGAAATACAACTGCATTTTCCTTGTCCATTAATAGACACCACCATTCCGAATGTAATGTGTTTTTCATTATAGGAGGTCGTCCTTATGAAGTTTGTCAGTTAACGTAACACGTCAAAAAGTTTTTTCCGACAAAAATAAAGGCATACGCAGTCATTGTCACTGGGCAGTCAAACATATACGCCGCAAGGGTTTGATCAACCTTCGTTGAATCTTTTTCGCTAGACAACTTCAACAAAAACCGTGTTACACGCATTCCTTATGCTGACGAATGAACGTTGTAACCTGTCGGGAATGATGGAGGATGAGAGAAAAGTATTTTTTCCAACATTTGTATTTTGGTGAATACGACAAGGAAGCCGTAAGCTTTTGCCACCGCCGCTCAACTGCAATTATTTTGTAGGTTCTGCATCCCTCTTCGACAGCAGAACCTAAGGCTTCTGAAATCATTTGATCCTAAAAACGCAAAAAAAGCAGAACCATATAGGTTCTGCTTCATGTATAAAAATATGACGATTCAGCTTAAACTCGCTTGGCTCCGCGTCCGCCGCGTTTGCCCTCTGTATTTTTCTTCAGAGTAGAGATGCGTTCTTCGCTGTCTTTCAGGAAGCGTGACACTTTATCCTCGAATGACGGTTTACCGTAAGCCGGTCTGCCAGCCGATTGCTTGTTGAAGGGACGTCCGCCGCCGCCACCGCCACCGCCGCCACCATTGCCTCCACGATTGAAACGTTCTCCGCCACCACTACCGCCAGTGCTTCCTCCGCCTCCGCCGCTATGACGCTCGCGTTGTTGTGGCGCTGGTTGGCCTTCCGGCCGGTCAATGGCTTGCTTAATGGAAAGCCCGATCTTTCCGTCTTTGTCCACGTTGATCACTTTTACTTTTACGACATCGTCGATTTTCAGGTGATCCTTCACGTCTTTGACGTAATTATCAGCGATTTCCGAAATGTGAACAAGACCTGTGACACCTCCCGACAAGTCGACAAATGCCCCGAAATGCGTAATTCCTGTCACTTTTCCCTCTAACTTCGCGCCCACTTCAATTGCCATAAAATAAAATGTTCCTCCCTAAATGATTTGCATTGCAAATCTTTCATCGTAAGCCTAAACCTTGTTTTGCGTAACAAAACTAAAATAGGAAGCTCATACTTGAAATATGAAACAATCGCTATATTCTAAGTATAAACCCAAAGTTTTGCGAAACCGCTACTAACGTGATTATAACCGAACGGTTGAAGTAAGGTCAACAGACGTTCACCCGTTTTAAAGCCTCTATTTAATCCGTAAATATTTGTTGCTCGCCCTTCTTCACCATGCCTAGCTCTTTGGTGGCTAGCTGAGCAATATATTCGGGATCGTTTAGCCGTTCAATATGCTGTTTAAGCGCGTTGCTATCACTTGTAGAGCTATCCACTTGCTTTTGTAGGACAGACAGCTTGTTGTTTGTTGCGCTGCTCTGCTGCATCTGGCCGAAGATTGTATACGCCGCCCAACCCATAAAAAGCACAATGAACATCATCCAAATCTTAAACCGGCGTTTCGTTCCAGCCCCCGTCGATGTCTTGTTTACACTAGCAGTTGTCATTCGCGTTATGACCTCCTAAACCATTTACTCCATACTTGCGCAATTTGTAATGCAAACTTTCGCAGCCTATCTGCAACTTGCCATTTGGCGAAATAAGGTGACAACCACCGTCCTAATGGACGAACGATTGGCCTAACCATCCAAATCAGCACTCGCCAAAATGGACGAACCAATTGTAACACAATTTTCAAAAGGAAAATAGTGAGCGCAGTCCCAAATCCTAAAATAACCTTCACTAGTTTGTATAGTAACACAAGCGGTTTTACGATAATAAAGTCTAAACATTTTAGTATAAAAGAAAGAAGTGCTCTTACTGCATAAATCAGCCACTTTACGATTGCAATTACAGCTCTGCTAAGCAACCAATAGTACAAGAGGACGCCGACTGCCAGCCCGATAAATACATACGCTCGCACCTCGCCATTGTTGCTTGCGTATAGAACTCGGAAGACAGCTACCGCAGCCGCCATCCAGTAGATGACATCGAGCACAGGCAGCCACCACCGAGGAAACCGAAGCTCGTTCGACAGCACGCGATAGCCATCGAACACGGTCCCCATGCCTAATCCGGATAATAGCATGAATGCCATCGTCAACCACTGCATGCTGAGCGTCACTTAAATAGCTTCCCGAACAAGCCTTTGGACTTTACGGAGGCATTGTTCCCATCCAGATAGGCGAGCGAATGAACGAGTCCTTCAATGGCGACCAGTCCCTGTTCCAGGCTTAAATGCTTAATATGCAAGTTTTGTCCCGTAACCGTCAAGAACCCAAGCTCTGTTTCCAGCAAAAACTCTTCGCTGTCGAAGCTTTCCACATTTATTACTCCGGTAAGCTCCAGCAGCTTGCGATTTAGCATGTTTACTTCCTGGCGCTTCTGCACCTTGCTTTGGTCAACCATAGACTCGTCCCCCGCTTCGTTAACATATCCCAAGCTCAAACGGCTGCCGTAGAGCCTAATGCGGCACGGCATACGTTTTGCAGTCAAATATTCGCAGAGTATAAGTGCAAGTCCCACACTCTGTTATAGGTTAAGACTAGCTTATGGACGGTGGACGAGGTTTAGAACCTAGTTTATTCATTTGTTCAGATCGATAGGCAATGGTTTGTTAGCTGTTCTGACTTTCAAATAGACTAGCAGCAGAATGACTATAAGCAGTTGGCTAAACCAGTCGAACAATACGTCAAACGCAGCCCATACTATCCAATGGTCAATGCTCGTCATGGTCGATAACAGCATTGGTGCAGTAGTAATAATAATGGTGAATGTAAGCATTGCCGCATAGCCGGTTAGTGCATAGCCTGCAAATTTGAAGTAGCGTCCGCGCGACATAGTCCGGCTTAACTCCATTGGGTTAATTGCGGAGGTATTTTCGACCGATACGATAATTGGCATAAGTATGAGCCGTACAGCATAGATGAGGCCAGGAATAATCAAGAGGAATATCCCTGCGATAATAATGACGCTCTGCAAAAAGCTGTACATAATCATTCGAATCCACTTACGCACCCCCCATTGGATGGAGGATCTAAAGCTTAGGTTTGCTTGCTTCATTTTGCCTAAGATGAAATGAACGACCATGGGAGTAGTTGCGCATAGAAATAGTAGTTTGGCGATATTATCATAACGCGGTGAGGAATAGATTTCTCCATAATCATTCCAATCAACAAAATAATAATTTTTTATTATTTCTACAGGAACAGCAATTAACGCCGTAAGCAGAAAGATCGGTCCAGCATTTCTGAAGAACAGGCTAAATGCATAGCGCAGTAGTGCAAAGCCTTTTAACTCAAAATCAGGTACATCCAGATGCATCTGTTTCATAGAGTATTTCCTCCGCAGGTGTTGGCAGTTTTTTTCAATATGTTCCCATAATAGAAGACGATATGAAAACTGTCCATTGCAGATATTGAAACAAGGGGAAACGGCTATCGCCATCTTATCCGGCATAAGCTTTTGCTTTACGGAGATCAAGAGATTAATAAGCGCATTTATAAGTCTATTAAAAAAAGCTGCCGTATCAAGCGATTCGCTTGATACGGCAGCTCTCTATTATTTCTCCCATTCGAGAATATTCTCGCGCGGGCGTTGTTCCTCTTTCACCAAAGAATAGAGCTCACCGGCTTCATCCTTACGGGTTGTTTCCGCAATGCGCTCTACGCGCACGGTTACGATTTTCTGTCCGTATTGGATTTGGAGCTCATCACCGACCTTGACGGCACTGCTCGCTTTCGCTTCGCGGCCGTTGATCCATACGCGACCTTGCTCGGAAACATCCTTCGCAACGGTACGGCGCTTGATCAATCGGGATACCTTGAGAAATTTATCTAATCGCATTAGACTACTTAATTGCTTCTTTCAGCTTGTTACCAGCTTTGAACGCAGGAACCTTCGATTCTGGAATCGTGATTTCTGCACCCGTTTGCGGGTTGCGGCCAATACGGCCGGAGCGTTTGCGAGTTTCGAAAGTACCGAAGCCGATCAATTGTACTTTGTCGCCACCTGCAAGTGCATCTGTTACTTCACCAAGAAATCCGTTAAGTACGGATTCTACGTCACGTTTAGTCAAGCCACTTTTTTCTGCAATGTTGTTAATAAGATCTGTTTTGTTCATTAAAAAAACCTCCTAGTAATTTACGATTATTTTTGGTCGACATCTAAAATGCCGCCGTGGTTTGAAATTTTTACTCTTCACGTGAATACTTATTCTGCCTCAGAGTAAAAAAATCCTGCCGCTAATTGAAAATATTTTGCGAATACTGTGGAATAAAGGCGATTTCTGCCGAAAAGAGCGCTAGGACTGATGCTTTGCCTCTTCCCACCAACGATCCATTTCTTTTAAATCAGTCTGGTCAAATTGTTTACCGCTTATACGAAGCTGTTCTTCGATATAGGCAAAACGACTGCGAAATTTTTTGTTCGTACGGGAAAGGGCTTCTTCTGGGTCGGCATGAATGAATCTCGAAGCATTGACGACAGCAAATATAAGATCACCAAGCTCCGCAGCTTGCTCCTCTTCGCTCTTCGTTTCAATAGCCTCTCGAAGCTCGCTCAGCTCCTCCTCGATTTTATCAAGTACGGGTCCGAGCTCATCCCAGTCAAAGCCAACCTTTGCTGCTTTTTTCTGCAACTTGTAGGCTTTCATCAGCGCTGGAAGATCAGCTGGAATCCCATCTAACACCGATGGACGATTCACGTCCGTGCCATTCAAACGTTTTTCTTCAGCCTTCATCTGCTCCCAAGTGCCAAGTGCTTCTTCGGCATTCGCTGCGCCTTGATCACCAAACACATGTGGATGGCGGAAGATAAGCTTCTCATTTAGCGATTGGATGACATCATAGACAGAGAATGCACCTGTCTCTTCTTCCATCTGGCTATGCAGCATGACCTGAAGTATAACATCGCCAAACTCCTCTTGCATCCCGTCCGGATCATCATTATCGATCGCTTCAAGCGCTTCGTAAAGCTCTTCGATAAAGTTTTTGCGAATGGACTGGTGCGTCTGCTCCCTATCCCACGGACAACCCTCTGGACTGCGCAATATCGTGACAATTTCGTGCAGCCGCTCGAAGGAACGATTGCGAAGTGATGGATCATCAGAGCGCGGCACCCAAATAAGCGACAGATTCCCGTATCCCGGTGTGCGATCAAGCTCGTATAGCGGAACACGAATGATTTGCTGCTGACCAACAACACCGAGAGCATGTCCTACAACGACTTCAAAATCGTCAGGATAACGCTCCATAAGCGCGAGCTTCACATCAGATGCAGTGAAAGCATCATACACCTGTCCGATGATTGTATGCAACTGTGGATGTACTTGCGCAGGCTGAAGTTCTGCTGCATCCAGCAGCGTAAAGCCCTCAATCGGGTCAATGCCAAGGCTAATAAATGCCTGATCCAGAAAGCTTTCTCCTCCAAGAATCTGAAGAGTAATGCCCGCTTCCGGGCATTGCTCACGAAGCAGCTGCACGGTACGCTCAGCAACCATCGGGTGGCCAGGAACGGCGTAGATGAGCGATTGGATCGCAGCCGTGGATGGTTTGGAAGGGTGGAGGGCTTCCGCAATTAATGCCTCTGCTATCGCTTTGTAGACGTCTGGGAATGAATCATTGTCCTCGTAAAGGGAATCAAATGAACGGTATGCAATGTTATTTTCTTCGAAAATGGCCATCATAGGGTGCTGTGCTGTACGCACGAAAATTCGATCGGCAGCTTGCAGCCTGCGCCACACACCAAGTGTTAGTTGATCCGAGTCGCCTGAGCCGAGCCCGACTACTGTAATAACTGGTTTAGTCATTTTGAGTAAACCTCCTTCGTTTGGTTGTAAATCAAGTTATTTAAAAGCGAAAAGAACGTTTTCACTACTGTTTCAAAATAGAAATTTATGGCGCAAATGATATTTCAGTTTTCACTGAAATCGCAACACAGTTACTTAAAGGACACAGAACGTTTTCTCCACAATTGCAACACGGTTGCATAAAGCTCATTGAACGTTTACACCGCAATTGCAAAATGGTTATGTAATATTTTCAGCGGCCAAGTAATAGCTTCAGGCATGCCTGTTTATTATCCGAATACTAAGTAATATTAACAAGCTAAATGGCAAAAAGGTGGCGTGTACTTACTGTTTTTCCCCGATAATGTGCCGAACGAGCGGTCTATCGAGTTAGCGGCATGGGTACAGTAAACATACAGCAAACAAATTGCTACTTAAAGGACTCAGGTCCTTCTTTCGTGAGTTTTAATGCCATTTTGGCGAGGTTGTGGACTTAGGTTCCGCTATTAGTAAGTTTTAATGCCATTTGGGCAAGGTTACGGTACGGACATAGGTTCCGCTATTCCTCTTCATTCGGGGCGTATTTGACCCAATTAGCTCAAACAACGGATCTGGTGTCCGTACGCATATCCGAATAGAGGGAACGTTCACAAATAAGAGCTTCTGTGTCCGCTAACTAATTTTTCATGCTCGCTAGTTTCAATATTTGCAACTAAATGGGGGCTCAAACAGGTGAGCTGCGATTTAGTTTCAGGAATTGAACTTAACTGCTGGGTTAGCTCGATTCGTGCCCACTTTCCGGTGAATTAGCTGCATATTCTGCAACTAAATCGTCCCTTTTAGCACAATAACACCTATTAGTTTCACATTTCGAAACTAATTCAATAAGGACTCCAATACACCAGATAAATATGTACTTCCATAGCGATATCTATCTACAATTAGAGGAATAGTCAGTCGTGACCACTCGTTGTTCCTCGTCACCGATCAACCATTGCTGGCATCAGAATCCATAGTCAACTTCAGATACCTTAAATTGATTTAGCAACAGACGTGAAATTAAGGTTATGTCAATTAGCGCGCGCTTCAGGTCGAGTAATAGCGAGATTAAGTAGTTACGTCAGATGATCAAGCAATTCCGTCAGCCGACAAGTAGTTACGTCGACTGATCAAGCAATTCCGTCAGCCGCAGAATGCCGGCTAACGGTCCCGATCCGCTGGCGGAAGAACCCGCCAGCGCCGCAACCGGGCGGCCAACAGGCCGCCGCCCGGCAACGCGCGCAATTCGCGCGCGCTCACAGCGCCGCCGCGCAATGCCGCGGCACTGAAGGCGCAAGCGCCGACGGCAACGCCCGTCAGCGCAAGCGCAACTGCTGCCGCCCGAGGCGGCAGCCCGCCAAGCGCGGCGCTCAGCGCTCGCTCGGCGACAACTAGCGCCGCGGCCATGACCGCGAGCGCGAAGCCCGTGCCTGCGGCCGCACGGCTAAGTGCCGGCCCTCGCCCCCCCTTAGCGCCCCTCAGCACTTTTCTCGCTCCCTGCGCCTCAGATGCTTCCCTCGCCCCACGCGCTCGAGACGCCCCCGAAGCTGCCGCGGCATAATGCACCGCGACTGTTCCGAGTAAAGCTACCCCGCTTAGCGCTATCACACCTGCGACTGCAGCACCCTCCGCCCCGTACAAGGGGACTAGCACAGCATTAAGCACTCCCTTTAGCAGCGCTGCAACTAGCAGCAGCAAGGCAGGAGCACGAACTGCACCAAGCGCCTGCAGCACAGGCGCAGCAATCGCATTCACACAGCCAGCTAGAGCCGTACAACCGACTATAGCAAAAACCCATGTACCTTTTGCATCCGCATATAACATCATATTTAGTGGCTCTGCCAGCATAACTAGCCCTACACTAGCTGCCGCTCCTATCGCCCAAGCTGTGCGCTGAGCAAGTGATACCTGAAGAGAGAGCTGCCCATAGGCCCCTCGCATTCTCGCGAGCGCTAATCCAGGCACTAATGCAGCCCCAGCCGCTCCTGCTACCATGACTAGCAGTTGAACAAGCGGCTGAGCACGGCTATAGACGCCAAACGTCGTCATCGCTTGAGCTTCAGACAGTCCAGTATCCCTTAACAATCTAGGCACTGTAAAGGCATCAACAACACCGAGCACAGGTACAACAACAGCCCCCAACGCAACAGGAAGAGCGATAGCGGCCAGCTTTCTCATCTCGGTCATAAGCTTTTTCATCTCAGCCACGAGGAACCCTGGTTTACGTGCCAATCGTTTTCTTATCCTAGTACGCCAAAAATAAATAGCCAAAACAAATAAAGCAGCCAGAGCGCCAAACGCCGATCCACTCATGACGCCAGCCGCAATGGAAGAGTCCTCCCACATCGAAGATAAGCTCAGTATAAGAACGATCAGCATAACGGCTACACGAATGATTTGCTCAATAACTTGAGAAGCAGCAGACAACGCCATTTTGTTCAACCCCTGCGCATATCCGCGCAAAGCAGCAACAAATGGTACTAGCAATAGCGCTAGTGAAACCGCACGAATAGCTTTAGCCGTCTCGGTGTCTCCGATCCAGCCAGATATTTGACCCGCACCTGCCCACATCCAGCCAAAAGCAACAATTCCCGTTACACCAAGAAGCAGCAAAGCAGCATATAACGTTCGTCTTACGCCCTCAGAATCCCCACCCTTACGCAGCCGTTCTGCGATAAGCAGTGACACAGCCGTCGGGAGTCCCGCGGTTGCAAGAACAGCAGCCAACTGATAAAACGGATATACAGCATTATAAATGCCAAATACGCGGTCACCAGCTATATTTTGCAGCGGAATCTTTTGCAAGACACCGATCAGCTTTGACAAAAGTGCCGCACCTGCCATCCATGCTACACCGTTCGCCAACATCCGAGAAGACTTTCTCTGATAGGCGTCCTTCCCAGTATCCGCTTCCCCGGCTTGATCACCACTTAATCGCTCAGATGCCGCTAGAACAGCCTCTTCCCCACGCTCCGCCACTTCAACTTGTACACTACCGTCTGTCAGCGAAGAAGGCTTGCGGTTCATACTTCCACTCTCCTGCCTATCCTTTGATCATGTTGGTATCTATTATACCTCACAATCGTAACCTTGAAAAAAGCTTCCTCAATCAAGGTAAACCTTGATTAAAGAAGCTGTCATATGTCTAGCTATTTATGTTGCGACTAACCAACTCGATTGTGTATGTTCCTTCATTTCGACTCATTTTTATACGATCTTATTAAATCCTATTCGTTCATCACAAGCAGAAAGGTCCGTCACCACTACCCCAAGCTACTGCTCCATTTGTTTCGCCAAAAAGCCTGCTGCCGTCTCCGCCATCTTTGTTTCCATATTGCCCATAGTCACTGATTCATCCTTGCTCAACAATATGACTGTTCCAATCGGGTCCCCGCCCGCAATTATCGGAGCAATAACAAATGAGCTGTACGTCTCAGCCATGTCCTTAATTATCTCATGTGATCCGCCGCTTGCTTCTACTAGCGTCTTACGATTTTCCATACAGCTTTCCAGCGCAGTCCCGACCTGCTTATCGAGCAGGTCCTTCTTAGAAGCTCCTGCCACAGCAATAACGTTATCACGGTCAGTTATCAATGTAACATGGTTCGTTCCCTCATACAGTGACTCGGCATATTCTTTCGCAAAGTCGCCAAGTTCGCTAATTGGTGAGTATTTCTTCAAAATAACCTCACCATCACGATCTACAAATATTTCCAGAGGGTCACCCTCGCGAATACGTAATGTTCGACGGATCTCCTTTGGAATTACTACACGCCCAAGATCATCAATGCGACGCACAATTCCAGTTGCTTTCATTTCTTGTTGCCCCACTTTCCTAGAGGATTTTGAGTCGACTGGATTTTTACTGCTTGTTTATAACGAAGAGGAAAGATCCTTCAGAAGACTTTGAATCTGACCATAGTATTCATCCGCTCCCAGAATCTTATGCACGACTAGAGGACTAACCGTCAAGACTATTTGCAGTCTATCGTTATGCCTTACAGCCGCGCTCCTCTGCCCGCTTTCTAAATCAAAATCATTTTTGATTATCACTATCCTTCTCCAGCATTCCCCGTTTTCTCCTTTCACTTGCATCACTTTTGTTAAATTTTTCGAATGTACAGATCTATCTGCATTTCTTTCTATTTCCCAAAAGATTTATGACTCAAACCGTATACAACCAAATTATTACATGTTATAATTTACCTAAATACGTAATTACGTAAATTCGTATTAACTTCAAAAGAGGTGATTAGTTTGACAATAGCTAGAGATTATGGAACCGAAATTGATGCTTTACGAGCACAATTAAGCGATATTCAAGAGCTTGTAAGCCAGCTTACAAACGAAACAACACCAAGTACGAGCGCCAAATCAAGAGAGCACCACAGCATAGTTACGATTCAGGAAGGTCGTACCGAAACAGAACAAGGAAGCCTCTTTTATTCCGGGCAATACCGTGGCGAGAACCGACACTACCGATGGGAACCGCAAGAAAGACAAGTAGTTCAGCTTCTAGAGCTTGATGGAGAGAAGGCCGCTAAAGTATTGGCTGCACTTGGCCATCAGCAGCGCTTGGATATTTTGAGAACAGTTTTGAAGGAACCCCTTACCGGCCCTGAGATTGTTGAACGATTGAATATGGGTACAACGGGACAGCTATACCACCATATCAAAGCGCTTATGGCGGCGGACCTTCTTACTCAGGAAGAACGAGGAGGAAAGTACTCACTTCCATCGCACCGCTCCCTTCCGCTTTTACTATTGCTGGCGGCTACTTCCGATCTGCTTGATACAAGTGAATACATGGCATTAGCAGAGACAAGAACCAATGTCAATTCCTACTTAGGAGCGCCAAATTCTTCATACGACGCCCATTATCTGCTGCGCGCTGTTATGGAAAATACTATTCTTGAGCATCAAGCAGGGTACTGTAATCAAGTTAGTCTATTTCTCCATAGTGACGGCAGCATAACGGTTGCCGATAACGGAAGAGGCATTCCCGTTCAAGCTCTTCCAAACACAAATAAAACCAATTTGCAAACCGTGCTTACAGATATTAGCCAATTCAATACTAGTGCTTCTTTCGTTGTCCCGGGTAGTGAGAAGGGCATAACAATCGCAGTTGTTAATGCTCTCTCTCAAAGGCTGTCTGTTGAAGTTCGCCGAGAAGGGAAAATATATAAACAGGACTATAAGCACGGTATCCCTCAATCAGAGTTATTAACCATTGGCGTTACAAATGAAACAGGAACAAGCATTACTTTTGTACCAGATAAAGAAATATTTTGTGCTCCTTTCGATATAAGCGTACTGTCCTCTCAAATAAATAAAATTTCCGACGCTTACCCTAATCTTACTGTTCATTTTCACTCGCCTTCACGTTAGTTGAAGATCAAAGTTTTACTTTTTCACAGCAAAAAAGGGTCGACCGTAAAATCTGTCGACCTTACTTTATCCTTATTTTCATAACTCTGTTAAACGGTCAAATATTTGCGTACCACTTCTTCGTCCAGTGCTTCTAATTCGCCCTCCCATGCAATAGCCCCTTTATCCAGCACGTAGAAGTAATCACCGACACTCTTTACAAACTCTAAGCTTTGCTCGACTAGAGGGCAGCAGCAGCTCGCATTCGCGCGTGCGCTTGCTTCAAAGCCAGAGGTACTGCTGCTTGATGAGCCCTGTGAAGGCATACAACCTTCTATCGTCGATGATATTCTAATATGCTGACAGGTTGATATTCACATCACCTAAAATGACAATAACTAAATAAAAAAGAGCCTACCTTAAGCGTTAGCTTTAAGGCAGGCTCTTTTTATAAAATCTTTTTTAACCATGACACTCTTAATTAGATCCTAAATTATTTCGTTTCAGGAGCGTCCGTAGCTGGTGCTTTTTCTCCATCAGGCTTGTCACTTGCTGGAGTCTCATCAGTTGCCGGTGCTTTCTCATCCGTTGTTTCATCTTTAGGCAAAGTAATAACTACTTCTTGCTTCGGCATTTCATCCGTCATGAATTTATTCATATGGACGTATGCTACAGCAGCTCTCAACTCTTCTTTATCAGCTTCTGCCATTGTATCAAACGTCTTGTTATCGCGCTTCTCAACCTTGATAACATGATAGCCGTATTCTGTTTCTACCGGTTCACCAATGACACCTATTTCTTGCTTGAAAGCGGCAAGCTTGAAGTTTTCTACCCACTCGCGACCTTTTTTATCGGAGTACAAGCCGCCAACATCTTTTGATTCAGGGTCTTCTGAATATTCTTTAGCAAGGGCTGTCCAATCGCCGCCTGCTTCTAGCTTCGCCTTCACTTCTTTTGCTATTTTAAGCGCTTCTTCAGGAGTACGAACATCTTTCTCCTCTTTCGTCGTAGGGTCTGTTGTTTTCGTCAGAACCAAAATATGACGCGCGCTAATGGTCGCATAATTGGCAGGATTTGTTTCTAATTCTTTTTTCATTTCATCATCTGTTACTTTGGAATTCATATGTGCTACGAGTACAGACGTCATTAGCATATAGTTTTCCATATCTTTATTTTTAACCTTTTGCTTATCTACTGCAGCCTTCAAATTAGCATCCTTTGACAATGCATCTTTATATTGCTTCATTTGCTCTTTAACATCGTCAGCAGCCTTTTTCTTAGACTCCTCAGATGCTTGACTACCTACAATTTTGTATGAAATATACTGCTGAAGCAATTGTTCTTTAAATTGAGGTACCGCAATCACTTGCTCATAACCTGGTTGTAATACATTAAAAACAGCGATGTACTTGTCGAATTCCGCATCCGTTACATTGCCGCCTTTATAAGTAGCAATAACTGTTTCTTTAGCGCCGCATGCCGCCATCAAGGTCATGGCTAGCACCGCTGTAATAACAAGCATCGTGCCTCTGCGCCATGCTGATTTGTTTGAACTTTGTAACATGTTGAATCCCCTTTCATTCTATGAACTTCTTAATATTGTACCAGAAATGGGACCAAAAAAGCGAATCCTGCCTACGGCGTCACATTATGCAATTGTTCCTTATTTGAGAGAGCATCCTTGTACGCCTGCAGAAATTGCTCCATCATATGAATTTTTTGTTCCATATTCAACCCTTTACCACGCAGCAGCACAGAGGGGTTAGGTTCTTGGTCGCTTCCCTGTTTAAACCGGTTCTCATGCTTCAAGCAAATCTGGTCGACCTTCTTCCGATCAATTCGACGCTTCTCGCCAGCTGCGAAGCGCAGAAGCAGGTCGTCACCTTTGCCGCTTATCTGCTCAATACCATACATCGTTCCGTACACCTTAAGACGCGCTACCGCGAGCAAATTACTTACCGACTGCGGCAAATCGCCAAAGCGGTCAACCAGCTCGTCAATCACATCGTCGGCCTCTTCAAACGTACGAATGGCCGCCACTTTTTTGTAAATCTCGATTTTCTGGATACTATCGTAAATGTAGTCAGACGGCAAGTACGCATCAATGCTAACATCAATTATTGTGCTAACCGGCTTCTCTTCCTTAATTTCCTCGCCATTCATCTCTGCTTTACGTTTAGCAATCTCGTCAGCCAGCATCTGCGAATACATATCAAAGCCAACCGAAGCAATAAACCCATGCTGCTCGGCTCCAAGCAAATTACCCGCTCCGCGTATCGATAAGTCACGCATAGCTATTTTAAAGCCTGAACCAAGCTCCGTGAACTCCTTAATCGATTGCAGACGCTTCTCTGCTACTTCAGTAAGCACCTTATCACGCTGATAAGTGAAATAAGCATAAGCTATCCGATTTGAACGACCAACCCGCCCCCTAAGCTGATACAGCTGCGAGAGTCCCATTTTATCCGCATCATGCACGATTAGCGTGTTAACGTTCGGAATATCAACGCCTGTCTCAATAATACTCGTGCTGACTAAAACGTCAGACTCCCCGTCGAGGAAGTCGAGAATGGTTTTCTCCAGCTCCTGCTCCGACATTTGTCCATGACCTACCGCAACTCTAGCATCCGGGACAAGCGCGTTAATCTGCTCAGCCATTTGATAGATGCCTTGCACACGATTATACAAGTAATACACCTGACCGCCTCGCGCGAGCTCCCGCTCAATAGATTCACGTACAAGAGCTTGATTATGCTCCACGACATAGGTTTGTACAGGAAAACGATTTTCTGGCGGCGTTTCAATAACCGATAGATCACGCACGCCCAGCATCGACATATGAAGTGTACGCGGTATAGGCGTTGCTGTCAGCGTAAGCACATCGACATTGGTTTTAAGCTTCTTCAGCTTCTCCTTATGCGATACGCCAAAACGCTGCTCCTCGTCCACAATAAGTAATCCAAGCTGCTTGAATATAATATCCTGAGACAGCAGGCGATGCGTCCCGATAACTACATCAACCGTACCATTCTTCAGCCCCTTCATCGTGTCATTCTGTTCCTTGCGAGAACGGAAACGACTTAGCACCTGTACGTTGATCGGATATCCGGCGAATCGTTCGCGGAATGTTTCATAATGCTGCTGTGCAAGTATGGTGGTTGGCACTAATACAGCAACCTGCTTGCTATCCATCGCTGATTTAAAGGCAGCACGAATAGCGACTTCGGTTTTACCGTACCCGACATCTCCGCATAAAAGACGGTCCATCGGCTGGCTTTTTTCCATATCTTTTTTGATCTCTTCAATCGCTCTAAGCTGGTCACGGGTCTCATCATAAGGGAACATAGCTTCAAATTCCTGCTGATACGACGTATCTTCACTGAATGAATAGCCCGGCGCCGTTTGCCGCTGAGCATACAGCTTGATTAGATCGTCAGCTATATCTTGAACGGAAGCTTTTACTTTGCTTTTCGCCTTTGTCCATTCCGTTCCGCCTAATTTGTTAACTTTAGGCTCTTTATCTTCATTGCCAACATACTTCTGAATCATATCGACTTGCTCAATCGGAACAGACAGCTTATCGCCACCAGCATACAGAATGTGCAAATAATCTTTATGAATGCCCGCAATTTCAAGCGTACCTATTCCTACATATTTCCCGATACCATGATTATGATGAACAACATGGTCGCCAACCTTGAGCTCCGTATAGCTTTTAATGCGCTCGGCATTGTCTACCTTTTTATCTATCTTCCGTATTTTCCGCTGCTTCTGGGAGAACATCTCCCCTTCGGTAATAACGACCAAACGAGATGAAGGAAGCTCAAAGCCCGATTGCAAATTGCCTTCGAGCAAGGTTGGTGTTTCGATACTATAGTCCTCAAGAACACGACGCATCCGCTGCATTCGCTCGGCATTGCCGGCTAGCATTATAACAGTGCTACCTGTCTTATGCCAACGTTCCATCTCTGCCTTCAATAAATTCATCTGACCATGGAAGTTTTGCATCGAACGACTTGTCATATTCAATATATTTTGTGGCTGAGAGTGTGGAACCTGTCTTAAAAATAACGACAAAAATAACGTCGGAAACGGACGTTGATGCAATATTTCATCTGTATCACGGGCTAATACAAAGCCTGGCAATGACTTGCCGTTTTGCAATAAATGCATGGACCATTCGGATTCGTCCCGCTCCAGTTGTTTTGCCGTCTCTATTAAACGAGTTGGCTCGTCTAGTATAAGAATGGTATCGCTTGGCATATAGTCGAGAATGGTTTGCCGTTCCGGGTACAACAATGAAATATATTTATATATTTCTGGAAAATATACATGCTCACGGAGCTTATCAAGCTCTCCGCCAATTTCTGTACGCAAACGCTCTTTAGCAGTGCGATCAGTCGTTTTTTCAAGCTGCTTCTCTAACAGCAACTGCGCATGATTCGCAGCAATTTCCATTCGCCGGCCATCCGCCATCATTTCCTGACATGGAGGTACAATGAACGATTCAAAACGATCAGAGGACCTTTGATCTGCAGGATCAAACGCTCTTATTGAATCGATATCATCTCCGAACCATTCGATACGATAAGCACTGGTCGTCGTTAGTGGGTAAAAATCAACAATGCCGCCTCGCACGCTCATCTCACCGCGCAATTCTACGCGATCAGCACGTGTATAACCTAACGCCATCATCTGGCGCAAGAAAGTATCGATCGGCAGCGAATCACCAACCTTTACCGTTATCTGAGCTTCTGCCATAACTGTACTGGTAGGCAAATAACGTCGTACGCCGGAGAACGGCACGACAACGATCCCGCGATAGCCTTTGGACAGCTTGATCAGCACATCCATACGCTGCGCCAGCGTCTCGTGGCTCGAGATCGCTGCTTCGGCAGCCATAAGCTCATTCGCGGGATATAACAAAACCTCGTCTGAAGATAAACATTCCTGCAAATCCTCTGCAATCTTCTGTGCAGAGAACATATTATGCGTCACAACAAGCATTGGCAGTCCTACGTCTTTCTGAAGCGCTGCAATCAGCACTTGACGAGAGGAGCCTGCAAGACCTGATATCATCTGTTCACGCATGCCTTTATGAATACCGGATATGACAGACTGAACGTCCGTATCCGCGGCAAAAGCTTCAATTAACGCTTTCAACGTTTGCGACACCCCGTTTCTATAAACAATCGGAGAGTGATACGATCGCTCCCTGTACATTGAAAAGAAGCCTCAGCATTCGCTAAGGCCCAAGCAGAAACAACTACACATCATCCGTAATCCTTAGGATGACACCGTTTCGCATCGAGATATAAGCTCCATATACTTTGATAAACTCAGCATATATATGGTCTTATCGTATTCAAAATATCGCCCATTGTTGTCAGTTAATCACTGCAATGGACTACTTACAAGATTCAGCTCAGGATTTGCATCAATCGCCTCACGACAATAGTCACATACCACTTTTACAGTTACATCCCCATTAGGGTCATACGCTATTATATCGCTGCGCTCTTCGGGGGTCAAGAAATGGAAACCGAGCTGCTGCTCCGTAATATTAGACCCGCTTAATGAACCAATAGACGTCCTGCAATGCCGACAAATATAGTTTACAGCCATATGTATGCCTCCTGAAGAGTTGTTATTCTCTTCAGTATGCCCAGCCCTATCGTTATTTAACAGATTACCCGTTAAACTTCGCCATCGTCTCTTCAAAAGGCGCCTTTAGTCCAAATTCGATGGCATCACAAGCTGATGAAATCATCTCAGCAAGCAGGTCTCTATCGCTCTTAGGAAAGGTGGACAGAACATAGTCAGCAATATTCATTCCCGGCTGCGGACGAGATACGCCCATCCTTACACGGTCGAACGTTTGGGTGCCTAGATGCTGAATAAGTGATTTGATTCCATTATGACCGCCCGCACTGCCTTGATACCGCAGTCTCAGCTTACCAATTTCCGTATCCAAATCATCATAAACGATAATGCCATCTTTTAAATCCGCTTTATAATAATCAAGAAACGACCGAACCGATTCTCCCGAAAGGTTCATATATGTCATAGGCTTAAGGAGATATACCTTCGTACCTTGCACATTGCCTTCACCGATTAAAGCCTTGCATTTATTTTGCGTGACATTAATACCCCATCGTCTCGCCAGCTCATCAATCACCATAAAACCGACGTTATGCCGGGTTCCTTGATAAGCGGTGCCGGGATTTCCCAGACCTACAATCCATTTCATGGCTTGCACCACTCCTTTATGGACAAATGTATCATAATCTCGTGCGAGCGTAAACGGCAGATGCCTCCCTCTTCGGCAAATGTCTCCACTTCGCGGTGATGGATAAGATCATTTAGTATGTGACCACTTATCCCTTCTTAATCAATGAAAAAAAGCCTTCCGGCACCAATGGATTTCATCCATCATACCGGGAGGCTTTGCATTCTTTTATTATTTATTCGCTTTCCATTCGTCAACCTGTTTCTGAGCTTCTGCAATGATCTTATCTAGACCTTGTGAATTCAGCTTTTCAATTGCTTTCGGTAAAATTTTCGCCAAATCAACAGAGCCTGTATTAAGCGCAGGACCGAACTCATCAACAGCATTTTTAACGTTTGCAATCTCAGTCATCACGCTTGATGGATCAAATTGGAATCCAAGCAACGGTGCATTTTTTGCACTGTCGTTAAACACTTGATATTGTTCCCATTTGTCTGCAGGATCTTCCTTCAATTTATCAAGCAGGAACATGTTGCCCAGTGTAAATGACGCCATACCATAGCCAGAGTCTTTAATTGGCTCGTAAACACCTTCAGAAATCTTATTGTAGTGAGTTCCTTCAATACCGTTGTTAATCAAGTTACGCAAGTATTTATCCGTATTAAGAAGATTCAAAAATTGCATAGCTTGCTCTGGGTACTTCGATTTGGCCGAAATCGCTTGCATAGATCCAGTTACGGACCAGTTGAAAACCATAGGCTCATGAATCGGAGTGGATACGATTGGATATTTAAAGCCATCCGTCCAAAGGATATCAGCGAAAGGTACAGTATGCTGTTTATCAACAAGCCATTTACCTGTCAACTCGTGATCATTACCTGTTTTAGTTGCAACGTCTGGAGGCAAATAGCCTGCTTTATAGTATTTCTCCATCGTTTCAAACGTTTGCTTCGCTTCTGGAGTAGCCCATACATTAACCATTTTCAATTCTGGATCTGTTAAGGAAACACCTACTGGAATACCTTCCAAAGCAAAATCATATGGCAGGAATGGTCCCATATTCACTTGAATCGGATACATATCCGGCTCGTTTTCTTTAATGACTTTAAGCATTGGCTCGAGGCTTTCAAGCGTCGTTGCATCAGCAGCGTTTAGCTTATATTTGTCGAGTAGATTTTTGTTGAAGCGCCATACTGCTTGAGCAGGAAGCTCTTTATTAGTTGGAATCGCGAAGTTATGTCCATCAATCTTGGAACCCTCTAGGAATGCTGGATTCAGCACTTCTTTGATTCCTTGGCCGTGCTGCTCTATAAGCTGATCAAGCTCTTGGAAGTAGCCTTTTCTTGCGCCTTCTACATAGTTAAACGCCCAAGAAGAAGTAAAGGCAATATCGAATGGCTCGCCTGAAGCGGCAATAACCTGCATTTTTTGGTTATAATCGCCCCAATCRATTAATTTAATTTCGATGGTTGTGTTAATTTTCTCAATTAAGTACTTGTTAGCTTCCGCAACTACCTTGTCTAAATCCTTTTGTGTTCCACCAATTGTGTACCAAACCAAATTAACTGGTTTTCCCTTCTCAACCGGTTTGTTCGTAGCCCCTTCTTTTGGAGCATCTGTAGCACCACTATTCCCCTTATTGTTGTTGCCTGAGCAGCCAGACAAAACTAAGACCGCGGAAAGCACAAAGGTCAATACGAGAAGTAAGCTTTTTCTTTTCATTTCTGTTTTCCTCCCTTTTATCTAACTATTTATATTAAAACATGGGACCCGAAGGCTCGAATCCCGCATCCTAATAGCGGCTTGTAGCCATGCCTTCGAATTATTCCTTCACCGAACCAACTGTAAGTCCTTGAACGAAATAACGTTGGAAGAACGGATAGGCAAAGACGATTGGTACTGTAGCAAGAACAACCATAGCCATTCGTGTTGTTTCTGCAGGTAGAGATTTCGCAATAGCTGATCGCTCCGTCGAATTAGAGATCGTGGAATTTTGCAGTATAAATTGAATGTTTGTCTCCACCTTCATCAAGAGCGACTGCAATGGAAGCAGCCTTGCATCATCAATATAAAGTAGAGCGTTGAACCAATCGTTCCAGTAACCTAATGCGCTGAACAATCCAATCGTGGCAAGTCCCGGAAGCGAGATAGGAAGCACCAGATTGAAAAACACTCGAAATTCGCTGGCCCCATCAATCTTCCCCGACTCAATAATGGCGTCTGGAACCATTGTCTTAAAGAATGTCCTCATGATTAAAATAGAGAAGGCACCCATAGACATCGGAAGAATCAAAGCCCAAATGGTATCTTTCAAATGCAGCACTTGCGTCGTTACGATATAGGAAGGTACCAAACCGCCCCCAAAGAGCATCGTAAAAAACGCGATAAAGGAAAAGAATCCTTTGAAATGGAAGTAACTTCGTGAAATGGCATACGCATAAAGCGCTACTAGCGCAACGGAAATCAGGGTTCCAAGCACCGTGATGAATATCGTAACGCCGTATGAGCGAAGAAGCTGATCACCCGTCTTGAAAATATACGAGTATGCATCAAATGACCATTTTTCAGGTATAATGCTGTAACCGTTTTTAGCGAGCGTCTTCTCGTCCGTAAAGGATAGGACGATGACAAACAGGAAAGGATAGACGCAGGAAAAAGAAAATATTCCAATAAGCACATGGGCTAACGCATTCCAGAATGGCGGCAAATGGTGAATGTTATGCATTTTCTTCCGCTTCTGTGGTTTACTCAATTGCGGTTCAATGACGGCACTGTTTTCCAACGAGAGCCCCCCTTTCTATTAGAACAATGCTTGTTCCTTATTAATTTTTCTGACAATGAAATTGGTGGCGAGAACAAGCACAAATCCGATTACGGCTTGATATAAACCTGCTGCGGTACTCATTCCGATATTTCCCGAAACCTTCAAGCCTCGATAGACAAACGTATCAATAACATTCGTTACAGGATATAGTGCGCCTGTATCGCGAGGAACCTGGTAGAATAGTCCAAAATCAGCTCTGAATATACCACCGACCGCAAGAATGAACATGATCACAATAATTGGCGTAATTAGTGGAATCGTTATTTTTCGAATTTGCTGCCATTTGTTTGCTCCGTCAATCATGGCCGCCTCGTAGTAAGATTTATCTATTCCGACGATCGCAGCTAGGTAAATAACGCTACCGTACCCGACACCTTTCCACATGTTAACGAAGGTGAGGATGTAAGGCCAATATTTTGTTTCTGAGTACCAGTACACGGGATCAGCTCCGAAAAATTTAAGCAGCTGGTTGAGCACCCCTTTGTCTACACTCAAGAAGCTGAATACAAAGTAGCTGACAATAACATAGGAAAGAAAATGCGGTAAGAACATGCCCGTTTGATAAATTTTCGCCATTTTCTTATTAGCAATTTCGTGAATGACAATGGCAACGATTACAGCCAAGGTCGTTCCGAGAATAATAAATAACGAGTTATAGAGCAGTGTGTTACGGACAATAATGTATGCATCGTCCGTCTTGAATAAAAATTCAAAGTTTTTAAATCCCGTCCACTCACTTTGTATGATGCTTGCCATAAATCCATCAGTGCTAAACTTATAATCTTTAAATGCAATTATTGCTCCCGGCATAGGCAAGTAACAGAAGTAAAAAAACCATACGGTTCCTGGAAGAACCATAAACAATAATGCCTTATTGCGGCTTACAAGTTTAAGCCAGCGTGCAAAACCTGCCATGTTGTCCCTCCCTCAAATTCGTTTTACTAGGTTGTGTTATTTAATTTACATGAATGAAAGCGCATCCAAAAGTGAACAAATCAAAGAAGTGGTGTACAAAACAAAGATACCGTTTTTTTATTGTCCCATTTCGCTGCTTTATGATAGTCTTATTTGTATAAAACCATAATATTTCCAATTAATTGTAAGCGCATACTTGTTTGAAGTAGTTACTAGAAAAGGATGAATGGTTAGCATGAATAGACTTGTCTTTTGGTACAACAAACATTTTAAACAAAAGCTATTTAACAAAATCTTAATGCTTTATTCCATCATTACGATACTATCTCTGGCTACCTTATCAGGGTTTGTATACACCTATTTGGTTAATACACAGGTGCAGAAGGAATTGGATTTGAATAAACAAGTTTTGAACAGTATCGCAAGCCATTTAGATGAGAAACATCTGAACTCTCAGGAAATTATTCAAGAGATTTATCGGGAAGGATCATCTACACTGCTTGATGATATTAATTCCTTTTTGCAAAAAGATTACTCCAATTATTTGAACGACCGACTTCTACAGTACATCAACTCAGGTGTACGCACGCCTAACATAATCACATTTCTGCGTTTGCAGTTATCCAATAATCCGGATATTCGTACAATTGCGATGTATAGTGCAGACAAGAAATCTCTCTATCTTCTAACGCAAAAGACTCAGAACTATTATGAGATCAACACCGATCTTCAGACTGCATTAGAAAAATATATTATCACCGAAAAAAGTATCACCACAGTAAGTAATATTACGAGCATGAATAAGCTGGATATCGTAGGAAATCTCATTATCGATTATGATACGGAAGGTATTTATCAATCATTCCAGAACAACCGCAATGAAATGAAGGGTTATGTCGTCGTATTAACACCTGAGGGAAAAACCGTTTTTGATTCTTCAGGACGATATTACGGGCAGAAATATCCCTATGCTTCTTTGCTCGGTTCGACCTCCTTTAATGAAAATCTGGAGGATGGGTCTTTTGTTAATTCTCAGATGGGAAATCGGTTTGGCTTTTGGATCGCTGGAGTCATTCCTAAATCTGAAATAATAGATGACCTTAAGGGTTTACGGAACACGCTCCTATTAGTAACCGGTGTTTGTATTGCTGGAGCTATGTTTTTAACCTACTTCACCCTTGTAAGCTATTCCCGTCGTACATCAATGATTGTAAAGGCTATGAAAAGGCTGCAGGATGGCGACTTGTCCGTCAGAGTTCCTATGGAAAAGCAAGATGAATTGTTCCAGATCTCAAGTCGCTTCAACAGGATGTGTGAGGATCTTACGCAATATATTGATCAGGTATACAAATCGGAGATTAGACAAAAGCATGCTGAGCTAGTCGCTTTGCAAGCCCAGATTAATCCCCATTTTCTTTACAACACGCTTGAGGCTATTCGAATGAGAGCTCTACACAAAAAAGCCGACGATGTCGGTGAGATGATTTATTTATTGGCGACTATGTTCAGATATTCGGTTAACAGCAATACGGTCGTGACGTTATCAGATGAAATGGAGTACTGCAGACTGTACCTTGATTTGTTTCGAATAAGGTATAAGAATAATTTCACCTATGAACTGGATATCGAACCTGAATGGATGAATGTACCGATCCTTAAATTATCGATTCAGCCGATAATTGAAAATTACGTTGTGCACGGCTTGATCATGTCCCACTCCGACAATCAGCTATGGGTCAACGCCGCATTGGAAGGTGATGATTTGCTGATTACTATTCGTGATAATGGAAGCGGAATAAAGCACGATAAATTAGAACAACTGAAGAGTCGATTAATAGAATCACCTTTGCATGCAACCGGATCGATAGGCCTGATTAACGTCAATGAAAGAATTAAGGTTTTCTTCGGTACTGAGTATGGACTGCATATCGAAAGCACTTCCGGACAAGGTACTCTCATCATCTTGAAAATACCTGCGGGAAAAGGGGGACAATCACTTGCGTAAATTGTTTATTGTCGACGACGAACCATTTATTTTGGAAGGGCTATCATCCGTCATTGACTGGGAGGAGTATGGGATTGAAATTTCCGGAATAGCCCCCAATGGTCTGGATGCCTTTGAGGCTTTGAAGGAATCTGGAGCCGACATCCTCATTACAGACATAAGAATGCCAGAAATGAACGGTCTAGAATTGATCAAACGGCTTAAGCCCTTATATCCGGATATGAAGTCTATTGTGTTGAGCGGCTATAACGAATTCGATTACGTGCGAGAGGGTATACGACTAGGAATCGAAAATTATTTATTGAAGCCAATTAATTTTAATGAGCTGACTGAAACGGTCTCAAGCACGATGCAAAAAATAGAAAATGCTGATCGGTACGCATTCCTCAACCGTAATCAGATCGATATTTTACGCAACAATATTCTTAATCGCTGGTTAACGGGGAAAATAGACCCTCTAGAGCTGAGAAATCGGCTGCAGCTGTTAGAAATACCGACAGACAATGCTTTCTATACAGTAGCTGCCATTAAGACTGTAATAGATAGCAATGACTCTAGCAGCAGATCAACACTATGGGAGCAAGAGGGCAGCGAAGCGTACTCACTCTGCAAAAGATTAACTGAAGAGGTAAATAACTGTTTCTGCTTCAACGATCTTGACGGGGACATCATTCTTATTTTCACTAGGTCAAATACTCAAAATGAAACGGCGGACAACCTTTCACTGCTTACGCATTTAAGGAATGAGCTGAAGCAAACGATCGGTGTACGAGTTCTGATCACGCTCGGCAGTCAGGAGTTGGGTTACTCGGAAGTGTCCCAAAGCTATCTTCACGCAAAACGGCTTCAGGAGTATTTCCTAACGAACTCAGAGGATGAAATCTTAAAGTACCATCAAATACTCGGGGACGGTCCGCGATTTCCAGAATTTATTCCAATAGACTGGTCTGAGTACGAGCAGCTACTTTTTAGCAAAGATAAGCAAGTACTTTACGATTATATTGACGAGTTGTTCATGAAGCTGCAGTCGATGGATGCGAGCTCACCCAATCAAATTCATAACTGTGCCATTGATTTAATTTTGTGTACCAAGCAGGCATTGAAAGAAAACAAACTCAATCATGAGCTGGCTACCAGCAGCAATAAACAGCTGTTTACTGCTTTATTTAGAGCTCATACGATCGGTCAACTGGTAGCGCACGTCAAATTGATTGCCGGCACTGCTGTGGACTATCTAGCCATTGACGACGATGAGTTTAGTCCGGTCGTAAAGCAGGTTATGAATCAGATTCAGACCAGGTACGCCGATGAGCTATCCCTAAAAACATTAAGCCTCACCCTGAACATCCATCCATTCTATCTTGGCCAGCTTTTCCAGAAGGAAACGGGTGAAAGCTTCTCCGATTATTTGAACGCATATAGAATCAAAAAAGCGATAACGCTGCTCAAGACGACCACGATGAAAACCAGTGAAATTTCGAAGCAGGTTGGTTATTGGGAACCGGGTTATTTTTATAAACAATTCAAAAAATATATCGGTATTTCTCCTACCAAATATCGAGGCGTCTGAGCTTGAACACGAGGTAGATACAATTCTCGGCAACCAGCATGCTGTTTGCCTCAACAACACAAAAACAACGCCGTCCTCTATATAAACGGCGTTGTTTGCATGTTAATTATTTTACGACAATTGCTAAGCTAATTTCCTTAACCCCAAAGGACAGAGTAAGCCGCTTACGCTTGTATGTTTAAAGTGATTTTTAAAGAGATGCTTAAAACGTCTTTAAGCCCTCTAGTTTCGCTTCACTCGAACGTGACTCTGCCTCCTCAAGCTCTACCGCTGCATCCGCTGCTTCTTCCTCGCTTAGCTCTTTCTGTGGTGACAATATATTCAGCACTACAGCATCAGCATCCAAAGTCGCTTCTACACCCTGTGGCAGCTTCAAGTCACTTATGAGCAGGCTTTCACCAATACCCACTGTTGAAATATCCACCATCACCGTCTCAGGAATGCTTGTTGGTAAGCATTGTACTTCAAGCTCATGCAATACTACTTGAAGAACACCGCCCTCCCTTATACCTTGAGAGTCGCCTTCCGCTTCAATGCGGACATATGCTTTCACCTTTTCATTCAAGTTAATTTGATGAAAATCAACATGCTGCACTTTACGACTTAGTGAATCACGTTGTACATCTGATATCATAACCGACTGTTTACCGTAAGACGGAACATCGATTTCAAGTACCGCATTGGGATGTGAACGCAGCAGCGAATGCAGCTCCTTCTCATCAACCGTTACTAGCGCAGCTGAGCCTAATTGTTTGCCATACACAACACCCGGTATTTTACCTTCATTCCGCAGCTGGCGAAGATCACCTTTCGTCGAGCAAGTCCGTTCGTTCGCGTTCATAGCTATCGCCATTTTGTAAACCTCCTAAAGTTTTGTGAAGCAAAACTMACTTCGTAAGCATGTACTTTTAGTTTTGTGAAGCAAAACTCACTTCGTAAGCATGTACTTTTAGTTTTGTGAAGCAAAACTCGCTTCGTAAGCTCTTCATATATCATTACCCAATCAAACCAGAAGTTAAACTTTTTTGGCGATATTATTCTTGATCATGGCACTTCACCAACTATTTGCGGACATAGAAGACCTTATTTGTAAAAAACATCCTTGTTTCGAGAGCTTACTGACATAAGATCCGTAGTCTCAGAACAAATAAACCTCCTTACAAGAAGGCGGTCCGTTCAATATTATGTCATCTTCTCAATCTCAGCATTTTTTCTAATACTTTAGCAACACCATCGTTATCATTCGAATCCGTTATCCCACTAGCTAAATCCTTCAACTCATCCACGGCATTTAACATCGTAACCGAGTAAGCCGACATTTTAAACATTTCTAAATCGTTAAAGTCATCACCAAAAACCATCATTCCAGAAGAGTTTATTCCATAGAAATCAATTATCTTTAAAATGCCAGTGACCTTTGAAACTGATTTATTCATCATTTGAATTAATTTACCTCGGTCAGTTACAACAAATTGAGTATGATCAGCAAATTCCAAACGCAGATCGTCAAAGTCGCCAAATTCTGTTAACAGTATTTTTGTTGCTGAAATGGACGAACAGCCCACTCCGTTTTAGCGAGTAGGCTTTATTGCTATTGCATTTTTTCATTTATTTTGCAGCACTTAACAAATTACATAAGCAAGCCTATCGGATAATCTTAATCGATATAGAGTACCTGATACCGAGAAAGAATGCGAGGTGACAAAAAAGAAACGAGTGGTCACGGCTTCCGAGTATCCCTTTATTGGCGGATAGAATATAGCCCTAGAAGTGCCTAAAGTCCCCATTCATCTGACGGCTTGGAGGTGACTTCATATTAGTTGCACATTTTGAATCTAGTGACAGTCATTATGAAATTTGAGACGGTTTAGTTTCAGAATATGCAGCTAATTCACTAGAAAGTGGGCACGGATCAAGCTACCAAGGCAATTAAGTTCATCCCATGATACTAAATCGCAGTTCGCCCACTTACCTACTCATTTAACTGCAATTATTGAAACTAATCGGATGCTAGGCATGGTATACATGTGGTCTTGTTTCGTTACTTAGGTTTGTTTCTTTGGTTTGTTTCTTTGGTTTGTTTCTTTGGTTTGTTTCTTTGGTTTGTCTTACGGTTTGCTTCTTAGGTTTGCTTCTTAGGTTTGCTTCTTAGGTTTGCTTCTTTGGTTCGTCTTACGGTTTGCTTCTTAGGTTTGTTTTTAGGTTTGTTTCTTATCTTTCTTCGCCTTCGCGCGACCTCGAATCTTATCTGCATATTCAGGTTTATTTACCTGACGCTCGCGTGCAATAGCCAAGTCACCTGCCGGTACATCCTTCGTAATGGTCGATCCCGCGACAACATATGCGCCTTCTCCAATTTTCACTGGAGCGATCAAGTTTACATTGCTACCTACGAATGCATTGTCGCCAATTTCCGTTACAAACTTATTGAATCCGTCATAATTAACGGTTATAGCTCCACAACCAATATTAACATCCTTGCCGACCTTGGCATCGCCAACATAGCTAAGATGCGATACTTTGCTGCCATCGTCGAGCGAAGCATTTTTTAGCTCCACGAAATCGCCAACCTTACAGCCGCGTCCTAACTTAGAATTTGGACGTAAATTTGCGTAAGGACCAACTGAGCTTTCATCACCTATGATTGATTCTGCAATTGTTGAATATTTTATAGTAACACCATTTCCAATAGAGCTATCTGCTATATCTGCTTGAGGACCAATAATGCAGTCTTCCCCTATCACAGTGTTGCCTCGCAGTATTGTACCTGGATAGATAACAGTATCCGATCCGATTTGAACGTCTGCATCTATATAAGTGGATGCAGCATCAATAAAGGTTACACCATTCAGCAAATGGCTGCGGTTAATACGCGTACGCATATGCTGCTCAGCCTCTGCCAGTGCGACACGATCATTAACACCTATTGCTTCTGCCTGATCATCTGTGCAATAGCCCAAAACCGATTCTCCCGCTTCACGGAATATGCCGATAACATCCGTTAAATAATATTCGCCTTGTACGTTGTTACTTGTCACCTTAGCAAGCGCTTCGAATAGCTTTTTATTGTCAAAACAATATGTTCCTGTATTAATTTCCTTCACTGCCGCTTCACTTGGCGAGCAGTCCTTCTGCTCCACAATACGCTGTACAGTGCCGTCATCACCACGAAGGACACGTCCATAGCCCGTTGGGTTCTCAAAGGAAGCTGTTAGTACAGTAGCAGCCGCTCCATTAGAAGTATGCAGCTCCAGCATCGCAATAATCGTGGAAGCCTGAACTAGCGGTGTATCACCACAGACGACGATGGTTGTCCCTTCCTCTCCGCCAAGCAACTCCTCTGCTTGACGCACTGCGTGCCCCGTACCAAGCTGCTGCTCCTGCAATACATACTCGGCCGCGTCGCCTAAATGCGACTTCACTAGCTCAGCCCCATGACCTACAATAACAACTGTACGCTCCGAGGAGGCTTCCTTCACTGTCCCAAGTACATGCTCTACCATAGGCTTGCCGCATACGGGATGAAGCACCTTATATAATTTCGATTTCATTCGCTTACCCTGACCTGCAGCAAGCACAATCGCCATGATCTTCAAATTAATAACCTCCTACAAAAATAAAAAGATTTCATTGATAACTAGATAACTATCGACCTATTATACAATATATTATACACAACAAGCGTAAACGTCCTTCGCAGTCTTTGACAGCACAAGCTTGTTTCGTGTTTAATTATATACCGAGTTTTCAAAAAAAAGAAAAGAGAGCCGTAGCCCTCTTCTCCAATCATTCCAAACATTCATGAAATACTCTGGTTAAGCTCCTTCTTCAATTACAACATCTTCTGCTGCGCGCTCATATTCAGCGAGTACTGCAGCTTGAATCTTCTCACGGGTCGTTGAAGAAATCGGATGAGCGATATCCCGAAATTCTCCATCCGGAGTACGCTTGCTCGGCATTGCAACAAACATTCCATTGTTTCCATCAATTACACGAATATCGTGAACAACGAATTCATTATCAATGGTAATGGATGCGATGGCCTTCATGCGTCCTTCCGAATTTACACGGCGGAGTCTGACATCAGTAATTTGCACTTGTGTTCACCACCTTTGTCTATCAGAGACTTGGTGTATATTTCCACGTTTTTGTGCTAAATCCTGCTAGTTTTTTGGAAAAAAGATGCACTTTTTAAACTTTATTTTTAATTTTGTATTTTTTTCGTTATCATTCGACAATTGTCGATGCAATGACCTCTATTTCGACAAGAACATCCTTTGGAAGCCTTGCCACTTCAACAGCAGAACGGGCCGGTTTATGGTCGCCGAAATAAGATGCATAGATCCCGTTGATCGTTGCGAACTGATTCATGTCCTTCAGAAACACCGTTGCTTTAACAACATCTTGAAAGCCAGATCCTGCAGCAGAAAGAACAGCTTCTAGGTTTTTAAATACTTGATGGGTTTGTTCTTCAATTCCGCCTTCGACGAGCTGTCCGGAAGCATCCAGAGGAATTTGACCAGAAGTGAACAACAACCCACCCAGCTTAATCGCTTGGGAATAGGGGCCAATTGCAGCAGGAGCTAATTCTGTAGATACTACTTGTGGTACTTGCTTCTTTGTCATGGATAACCAGCCTTTCGATACTTGATGCAAGAGAATGAACATCAAATATGCTTATATTTTAAAATAGTTACCTGGTACAGCTGTAGTAAGCTTCGTCTTCGTATCAACCGCCGTTAGCTTAGCTAACGATACGTAATCCTCTAACAGCCGCTCCTCAAGCTCCACTTCGCCTGACTCTACAAATACACCAACCCCTGCAACGATGGCCTTAAACTCGAACAGTAAATCCATCATTCCTTGAATGGTGCCTCCGGCTTTCATGAAATCATCAATGATGAGCACTCGCGATTGTTCCTTTAGCGCTCTACGCGCTAATGACATCGTCTGAATTCGCTTTGTCGACCCGGACACATAATTAATACTGACGGCGGAGCCCTCAGTTACCTTATTATCGCGTCTTACAATTACAACAGGGATATTGAGGCAGGCAGCCGTAGCATACGCTAACGGAATACCCTTTGTTTCAACTGTCATAATCACATCGATTTTCCGATCAGCAAATGCTGTAGCGAACATTCTTCCGACATCAGCAAGCAGCTCAGGCTCGCCCAGCATATCTGTGATATACAAATAGCCGCCGGGAAGAACCCTTTCAGGCTGCTCAAGCTGGCGGCATATGCTCGTCATAATAGATAGAGCAGTTGCTTCTTGCATCTTAGGTGTATATTTTACCCCGCCTGCCGCTCCGGCAAGTGTCTGGAGCTGCCCGATGCCTTCTTCTTCGAACACTTCTTTTATAATGGCTAAATCTTCGCTAATAGATGATTTGGCCGACTGATATCGTTCGGCAAATGCTGTAAGTGAAATTAACGTGTGGGGTCGAGTTAACAGGTACTGTGTCATTTCTACCAACCGTGAGCTCCGTTTCAATTTCTTCAAACACATCTCCCCCCCACTAAATCCGAATAATATAATGCCAATATAACATTTATATACGGATTTAATCAAGAAAAACGTCAGTCCTATGTGAGCATTCTTACCACATACACTTCTTTACAAAATCCGCGTAACCCATTATAGATACGAGAAAGCTTAGCTTCCTTCGATACAAGACCAAAAACAGTAGGACCGCTACCCGACATTAATACACCATCTGCCCCAAGCTTAATCATAATTTCCTTAAGCTGCATGACCTCTGGATATAAGCCAAGGGTAACATTCTCTAATACATTACCAAGCCCTTCGCAAATATCATTAAAAGAACCCCGCGCCAACGCATCAGTCATGTTGGCGATAGAAGGATGCTCCTTCAGTTCATTCGCGCGGAATCGCCCATATACGTCTGCAGTGGATACGTTGATCGGCGGCTTCGCAAGTACAACCCAGCATTGTGGAGGGTTGTCGATATGCTCAAGGCGCTCTCCGCGTCCGCGAGCGATTGCCGTTCCTCCTGTTACACAGAACGGTACATCAGAGCCGAGCTCAGCTCCAAGGCGGCATAGCTCGTCCTCTGGGATTTGCAGCTTCCACAGTCGATTCAAACCTCGAAGCGCGGCAGCTGCATCGCTGCTGCCTCCGGCAAGCCCTGCGGCAACCGGTATTTTTTTGTCTAAATGGATATATACGCCCTGTCTCACATCATAGCGCTCTTTAATAAGCCTAGCTGCTTGAAATGCAAGGTTCTTCTCATCGAGCGGTATGTATCCAACCTGGCTTGATATAATAATTGTATCCCTATTAAGCTCTTCCATTTCTAACCGGTCCGCGAGGTCGACCATTGTCATTATCATTTCAACCTCATGGTACCCGTCATCACGCTTGCGCAGTACATCAAGCAGTAAATTTATTTTGGCAGGAGCTTTTTCATATATTTTCATCTGATAAGTTCACCCGTTCGTCCTTAAGCTTAAACCTTATTATACCAAACGAACGCAATAAAAGCTAAGAGTTGGCGATCATCAAATTTCTGACAGCCAGCAGCTTAGCTTTTATTAAATAATACGAGGCCTTTTTTACCTTATGGACGGTGAGATTTAGCCGCTGCTTGCTCAGCAAGTTCGATAGCTCTTTTCACCATATTCCCCGCATCCTTTGCTCGAATCCCGCCCCAGCCTTCTTGCTGAACCGTATCATAAAATCCAAGATCCTTAGCGAGCTCATATTTCAATTCCTCTGACATAACACCACGTCTTCTACGACTCATTCTAAATCCCTCCGACTCCATAATAGCGATCAATGCGATTAATTTATTGCAAAATCATAACCACTAACGCCATAGTCTGGTGCAGTAGTTCCAATAGTATGCTTCAAAGCTACGTACACAATACCCGAATAGTCCGAGCTTTGATTAGCTTCATTAATCAGCCAATCTTTAAAAACAAAAAAAAGCGCAGATGCGATCTGCGCTAAACTGCCTCATTCGGCCATATATGAATCTATTGTTGAATATAGGCGATACGGACTTGACCCTCATCATTGCATACGGTCACTTCCACCGACTCCGTCAGTATATCCGCATAACTGTAAGAGACACGCTTAAAGGCATGCTGCTCCTCATCCAGTTTGACAATGAAAACAGAAGGGTAGATATCTTCCAACACACCGGTTCGTTCGATGGTCTTTCGGCGACCACCGTTAGCTCGAAGACGGATTTTGGAACCAACGTGAGCTTCCAAACTGCGTTTTATATCCAATAGCGCATTTTTTGCCATTGTCCACTACCACCTCTTTCCTTGTCCATTATAAACAAAAGGAGGGTAGTTGTCAAACAAGGCAAAATATTATATCAGCCGGAATATTCTCTTGTCAACGGTGATTTCACCCATTTTTTTAAAATTCATGCATATTGGACACAAATTTAGTCATATTAAGAAGTTGTTTTTAATACAGTTACTCCTGCCGTTACTTTTGGCTTGGGTAACCCAACTCGAAAACTGCCCATAGTTTCTATACCGCCTACGCCATCTATCCCGCTAATTGTTCCGTGAATGACATCCGCCAAATTAATGGTGTCGCGTATCGACGTGTAACTGGCTTTAATGGCAATATATACGGGGTCTAGCGCATGAATTAAGATGCGCCCAGGTGAACTGGCGAAGTTTGACCCTACCTGCAATAACGCTTCAAAATGAGACTGACACGCTCCTGCAATAACAATCAATCCATCTCTATTTTTCTCATACTCCCGTGCCACACGGACTGCATTAACAAAGTTCTGTGAATTTTTATAGCTGCTTAGACTATACAAGTCCATTGGTGTACGATGTTTGAGCACACCATCATGACCGGTAATAACAACGATATCTGGTTTAATCTGCGGCAATAGATTATATAGTACTTCCGCCATCTGTGATTCGTGCACATGAAGGCCATGCGAAGGGACATGCATCGTATTATACAATTGCATGCTCTTTCTCAAATAGTTACTGTCTCCATCGAGATGGAGAACCTTACCGGGCACTTCAAAGAACGATTTGCTTTGCTGCACAACCTGCCGAATATTATCTTCTGTTTCAATGGCTTGACGCGCTCTCTGTGATTGCATCCGCTGTAAAGAGTCGTTAACTTTAATTCGGACTTGCTGTACCGCGCTCGTCGATTCTGGATCGTCTATGACTGACAGATCAGGAATCGGAGCATCCGCCAGCAAACGGTAGTCCGTGCCTTTTAGGATGGCATTATGTGTACGAACAACTTCAACTCGGAACAGCACGTCACCGCCATACGATTTGCGGACGACCAAGTCCCCTTGCTTCATGGGAAAATCACCTCTTCGTCTATCTTATGGGCAGGAAAGACGAATGGTGAGTACTTTATGCTGATCCCATATAACTACCGCCAGCCCAGTTCTAACATGCTGCGGCTTATACATGCAAACTCTTCTAGGGATAACGTCTCACCGCGGCGAATAGGATCTATTTCATTGCGCAGCAGCAGCTCATTTAAAGCCTCACGTCGCTCTTTGCCAACGAATGCCGTCAAGTTATTAGCTAATGTCTTGCGACGCTGTGCAAAACTCGCTTGTACAACTCGGAAGAAATGGTCCTCATCAGGAACATCAACAGCAGGCTTATCGCGAAGCGATAGTTTAATAACAGCAGAATCAACATTCGGCTGTGGAATAAATACGGTATTTGGAACCATACATACAAGCTTAGGCACGCAGTAATACTGTACCGCAACGCTTAAGCTGCCATATGTCTTACCCCCTGGCTTAGCTGCCATTCGCTCTGCTACTTCCTTCTGTATCATTACTACAATATGCTCAAGCGGGAGACGCTCCTCAAGCAGCTTCATAAGTATAGGGGTCGTCACGTAGTATGGCAGGTTAGCCACTACACTAACTCCTGAAACATCACCAAACTGATCTTCAAACAATTGCTTCAAATCAAGCTTTAACACATCGCCATGAATGACGGTTGTATGAGACTCATCCGCGAGTACTTCCTTCAAAATGGGTATGAGTCGATTATCGATCTCTACCGCCGTCACTTTACCCGCTACAGCCGCCAACCTCTGTGTTAGCGCACCGATGCCAGGTCCTATTTCTAATGCACCCTTCGTTTCATCAAGCTCAGCTGCCGCAACAATATTATTAAGTATATTTTGATCGATCAGAAAATTTTGTCCTAAGCTCTTCTTAAAAGAGAAGCCGTATTTCGCAATAATTTCTTTCGTCCGCTTTGGTGTTGCTACTTCTACTGCTGCGGTTTTTTTTGCCGGTGCCGTCATGCTCTGCTCCTGCTGTTCCAGATCGCTCATAGCCCTATCCCTCCAGTTTCTCTTCCATTTCACGAAGCGCGGCCGTAAATTCCGTCTTAGAGATACGGAAGCTTGTACAACGCTTATAAAACTGCTTGCCATTGGCATAACCAATGCCAAGTATTTTGCCTATGATCAAGCGACGATTAGACGCATCTGGATGCACGATCAGCCCTGCTTCCATTAAGTCTTCAAAGGTTATCTCTCCCGCTTCATCTAGAGTCTCCGTACGAAGCTCTGAGAGTGCCCCGCGAATAGCTTCTGGGCTAGCATTCTCAATTCCGATATCCCCTTTGTACAAAGCTTTCTCTTGCGGTAAAAAAGCATGCTTACAGCCCGGAGCATGACGCGCAACAATTTTGCGAATCCGCTCGCCAGCATAATCAGGGTCCGTAAAAATAATAACGCCGCGCCGTTCGTTAGCCAGAGCAATCCGCCGCAATACATCCTCACCAATTGCCGACCCATTCGTTTCAATCGTATCCGCTTCTACTGCTCGTTTTATAGCTATGGTATCATCCTTACCTTCAACGACAATGATCTCTTTGATCACGAAGACCATTCCCTTCCTTAATTATTTCACTTGCTTTAACATCTAAGGATGGCCACTGCTTTACTGTTACTATTAACCTAACTAGTCCGCAAACATACAAAAAGAAGAGGCATTGCCTCTCCTTATGATGGCATATTTAATTGGAATTTACGATATGATGATGATGACCCCATAAATCAGCTTGCAGTAGGTTTATTTGGTCCTAATAAATAGACTGTGTAACCCTTCTTCTTGCCGAACTTATCGACACTCTTAGTGCTATCAAAATAAATATCGATTTTATTTCCTTTAATGGCCCCGCCTTTATCTTCTGCACGGCGGAAACCTATACCTTCGATGTATACCCACCAACCAATAGGAATAACTTTCGGGTCAACCGCAATGGTCCGTCCTTCTTTCACACGCGTACCTGATGCAGTGATTCCATACCAAGGATGCGAAGCATCCTTTCCTGTTGATTCCTCATCTGCAGAATAGGCAGTTAAGGTGAAGTTTTTTATTACCTTCTTCGCCTTAAGCTTTACACCATTCTTAGTCAGTGTTGGAACACTTTGAGTCTTATTTGAAAGTACCGATACTTTAGGCTCTTCCTTCTTTGAGCCGACTGCTACAACCTGATCGACTGATGCTGTCTGCACAACCTTGTTGACCGACTTCTTTGATACCAATATACCATCTTCATATTGTTTCTCGATTCGCTCGACAACAAGCCCTTCCTTACCGGTCTTCACTAGCTTTTCCTTACCCTTTTCCAGCGTTGGATCGTCTTTCTTCACGATAGAGAACGGCAATACATGTTTCGTTTCCGATACCTTCGTATCGACACGAACTACAGTAACCGTCGTTTCCGCATTAATGACTGATTCCAGCGGAGGTGATACTTTATCTTGACCACGAACAGGAATATTTAATTCCTCGATCGCCGCCTGCACTGTTCTCTCTGTCGTGTATACAGTCGATGCCTTGCCATCAGCCTTCACAATTACCGGTATCGCTTGAGTTACCTCAATACGATCTCCGTCCTTTATCGCCGCGTTAAGCGGCTTTGACACCTCATCATGTGGTCCAATTGCGATAGCTTGTTCATCCAGTAGGCGTTGCAGGACCCATTGCTTCGTTTCAACAACGGTTTCTTGTCCATTCACTACTACGGAGACGCTTTTGACAGCCGTTCCGTACAACAACACCAAAAACATGAAAGTCATAGCGATTGAGATAATAGCACTCAAAAGAATCAAACGCAAGTTTTCACGCTTCCATCGCAATGCGAAAGACATGCTGGATGATCGTTTCCCATGGGTGTCCTTTACTTGGAATAATCCCACTTCATCGGTCCTCCTTCATAGCCCCGCCGCCAAGTGTTACGCATGATACAACTGACGCGACTATAGTATATTGGCGTGCAAGCACGCAAACCAGTAATGCTATCTAACCTCCCATCCCCATCTCTAACCCTATGTMGACAAAATCCGGTTTATTCGAAAATAAAAAGAAGCCGTCGACAGAGGATCTGTTTCGTGGCTTCCCGGGTTTTTACACTAGGGATACAGAAAAAAAGGGCACGAGGTTTGATCACTCTCTATGAACGCTTACGAGGTTAGCTGACGGATTCGGGCAAGAGAGCAGCCCTATTCGTAGTACAATGCTCATGGCATCGGCTATGAAATTCACCCCTGAAGAATTCAAAATGCGGTACATTTTCCCGCATTTGGTTCCCCCGCTCTCCGAATGGAGATTAAGCGTAAACTGGAAATCCAATACAAATGTTTAATGCTCTGAGATGAATCATACCTTCATCTGAGCCTAGTTGTAAAGATGCGATAAAAGACGATTTTAGCTAAAAAGAGGGGTAATGATGGTAAAAATCGGCGAATACTCGCTTAAAAATCAGTTTTTACGCCCTATATGTCCCTAAATCTCTCGAATACACGCAATATCACTCAATAGCAAAACATTTTTTTCCATTTTCACTCGTAATTGATGCGATTTCATCTACTGTTTTGCCTAATAATTCGGCTATTGTCTCAGCTACTCGAGACACATAAGCAGACTCATTTCGCTTCCCACGATATGGACTTGGAGCTAAATATGGGGCATCCGTTTCGATCAATAAACGGTCGAGCGGAACTCTCTTGACCACCTCTTTTGGAACTCGTGCATTTTGGAAAGTAACAGGCCCGCCAAATGAAATATAAAAGTTCATATCCAAGCATTGCTTAGCGGTCTCCCAGCTGCCTGAAAAGCAGTGCATCACACCGCCGACCTCTGCCGCGTTTTCTTCCTGAAGGATACGAATGACATCCTCATGCGCATCACGGTTATGAATGACAATTGGTTTTCTAACCTTGCGTGCAAGTCTAATTTGCTCTCGAAACACGCGCTGCTGTACCTCTTTGGGCGACGTATCCCAGTGGTAATCCAGTCCAATTTCCCCGATAGCTACGACCTTCTTATGGGCGCATAAACGCTCGATCCATTCTAGGTCTTCAGGAAGCATATCTATACTGTCAACTGGGTGCCAGCCAACAGCCGCATAAATAAAATCATATTGCTCAGCAAGTGCCATAGTCGTCGGAATTGTTTCGCGATTAAAGCCTATATTCACAAGCATATGTACGCCTGCAGCCCTTGCTCGTTCTATAACCTCTGTGCGGTCCTCATCGAACTTCGTCGAGTCTAAATGTGTATGGGTATCAAACAGTAATGTCATGTTAATGTTAGGCTCCTTTAATCGAGTTTAAATAGTTTTTTTAGCGAGTTGTTTAATAAATGCGCAGATTGCTTCAACGGCTCCTCAGGGTAGTACAAATGATATTGCCCTTGATGCAGTCCAGTAATAGAACGAACGATGTCGGATTTAGCAGATATTTCACTGATTTCTCCTTGATTATCTAACAACAAAATCGGCGCTTTTCCTTCCTTTTCTCCCTCTTTTTTATCTGGTCGATAAACGTCATATGGCAGGTCAAATGGGAAATCAATCATCATATGATAGTCAGGATGTAATCCTATAGAAAGGAAGCCATTACTTATTTCATTTAATAATTCTTCATCCGGGTTTTCAATCGTAATATATTTGTATAATTTGCGATTCATGAAACGATCGCACAAGTCACTCAGAATGGGATCGGCTTCTTCCGTCCACTGCGTAAAAACGGCTTGAACAAGAGCTTCATCAAGCTTTAAATAATCATGAACGGTCATTGTATTGTTCAGTAAACACTTCAATGAATTAGGCATCCACTCGAAGACATAGTCACTTGCATAGAGCTCTTGAGCCCTCTTGAATATTTGCCGTAATATAATCTCAGAACTTCTAGTAACTGGGTGGAAATAAATCTGCCAATACATCTGGTAGCGTGACATTAAATAATGCTCCACTGCATGCATACCGCTTTCCTTCACTACAATTTGTCCTTTATGAGGGCGCAATACACGCAAAATTCTTTCTAAATCAAATGTCCCATAGTTTACACCAGTAAAATAGGCATCTCGTAGCAAATAATCCATACGATCCGCATCCATTTGGCTAGAAATCAGACTAACTACAATCGGCTTAGGATAAGTCTTCTGAATAACCGAAGAAACCTTCTGAGGAAAGTCATCGGAAACAGAACGCAGTACGCGATTTATTTCCGTATCTTCTAATAATATATTGCACGTCCATTGCTCATGATCCGTATCAAATACTTCCTCTAATGAGTGTGAAAACGGACCATGACCGACATCGTGCAAGAGAGCCGCACATAACGATACTAGTCGTTCCTCTTCTGGCCAGTCTGGATAGTCATTTCGTTCAAATTGGGAAATGATTTTTCGTGTTATTTCATATACCCCAAGAGAATGTGAAAATCGACTATGCTCCGCTCCATGAAAGGTCAAATAAGAGGTGCCTAATTGACGAATTCTACGTAATCTTTGAAATTCTTTCGTATTAATTAATTCCCAAATCGTTTGGTCTTGTACATAAATATAATTATGAACGGGATCCTTAAATACCTTCTCCTCCGTTAGCTGCTCCTTCATCATCATCTCATCTCCTTTGTTCATACTTTCGACACAAAAAGCGTTTAATATGTCGAATAGTGTCGTAAATTAGTTTCCAAAATATCAAAGCTGTTGTATTGTAATACATAGTAATATGCCCTTTACAGCTAGTCAAATTGTTAAGCTAACCCTGTTAGTAGCGATATTTATGTTGACTATTTTGGTAATCGTTGGTATTATAGTATTCATAAATGCACAAACTATGTCGAACTATGACGAATATATTTTGGAAGGAGAACTGCTAGATTATGATGAAATCTACTGGTATTGTTCGTAAGGTTGATGAACTAGGACGTGTAGTTATTCCGATCGAGTTGCGTCGCACACTTGGAATTGGCGAGAAGGACGCACTTGAGATTTATGTAGATGGTGAGCGTATTATGTTGAAGAAATACGAGCCTGCATGTATCTTCTGTGGTAACGCAGAGAGCGTATCTTATTTCAAAGGAAAAATTATTTGTCATGTTTGTCTCTCTGAGATGCCTGCACCTGTGACAAAATAAAAAAAATAAGTTATAATGAACTTATCTACTTGTTAATTCTAACCTTTTTATATTCCTTGAAGCCTTCCTGCGCTAGAACCCGGCCAGGAAGGTCTTTTTTTTTCGGAAATAGCATACTCTATCTGTTCACTTCATTATATACATCGCGCTTTGGTAACCCTCGATCTACTGCAGCCTTCTTAATCGCTTCCTTACGATCATACTGCTGTTCGTAATGAGCGACGTGAGCAAAAATATCTAACTCAGACCACCAGGCATCGCCTTGCGCTTGTCCATTTTTCTCTGATTCATGAGCACCATCAATAACGATGCAAAATTCTCCTAAAGGAGGATGCTCAGCAAACCATTCTATACATTCCGTTACACTTCCTCGGATTGCTTCTTCATGCTTCTTCGTAATTTCTCTCACTAATGCAATGCGGCGATCTCCCAAGCATTCCAATATTACGTCGAGTGTTTTACAAACACGATGCGGCGATTCATAAAAAACCAACGTACCTTTCTGTGAGCTTATTTCCTGAAGCCACTTTATTAAAGTTTTACGCTCGCGAGGAGGAAAACCAGTAAATAAAAAACGTTCTGTCGGCAAACCTGACATAATAAGTGCTGATAGTGCGGCATTTGCTCCTGGAAGAGGAATAACGGCAATATCATGTTCTACTGCGTCTCTAACTAAATCGGCTCCTGGATCAGATATAGCTGGCAAGCCTGCATCACTGACTAGAGCTATCGATTGGCCTTCAAGCAGCAACCGAATTAGCTCAGGCCCGCTTGCTCGCTTATTATGCTCATGATAGCTAACAATACGGGTACCAATTTCAAAATGAGTGAGAAGCTTGCGAGTCTGCCTTGTGTCTTCCGCAGCGATCAGATCAACCTCCTTCAAGGTACGTATCGCGCGAAAGGTCATATCCTCCAGGTTACCAATGGGTGTTGCCACTAAATATAGACAACCTGCTGAGCCATTAGCCGTGTCTGAGAAGCTCTTCTGTCTATTCAAACGATCTGCACTCCTTTTTCATACACCATAATTGGCGGTAGCAATTTAATATCAGGCTTTCCATCCCGCATTGCTTCTATAAGTACCATGTTCGCTTCCGCATTTGAATTTGGATGAACAAATTGTATCCGTTTGGGCTCTAGACGCCATTTTCTCATCGTTTCTACAATATCAAGCAGCCTAGATGGCCGATGAACCATAGATACTTTTCCACCTGGACGCACAAGCTTTGTACAAGCCTCTGCTACGTCCTCTAACGTACAGTGAATTTCATGCCGTGCTATCGCGTAATGCTCGTTTTCATTCTGTTCACCGGCTGTTACAGGCATGTATGGTGGATTTACCGTAATTGCATCATAAACACCATTTCCTGCTTGCTTAGGATAAAGTCTTAAATCTTGTTCAATTATTGTAATTTGTTCACCTAACTGATTTAGCGCAACACTTCTTCTTGCCATATCAGCCAATCTTGGCTGGATTTCTACCGCATCAATGTGTGCATTAGTCCTTGTAGATAGAAGCATTGGAATTACACCGTTTCCTGTACATAAATCAGCAATCCGTCCATGCTTAGGGATGCTTGCGAATCTAGATAACAATACTGCATCCAATGAAAAACTGAATACTTCTCTACTTTGTATAATTTTCAAGCCATTATCCGTCATTAAATCATCAAGTCGTTCATTTGCAGCTAAGCTTATTTGTTCCGACACGTTTCTGCCGCTCCTTTTATCGTTAAGGTGTTCGTTAAAAAATATCTCATTTATAAGCAAAAGCTTATAAATCCCTATATACAGAAAAAAAATACCGCCCTTTGCGGCAAGGACGGCGGTTAAAATGGATTCCACTATTTATTTAGAAAGGATAAACAGAATAAACAGTCACCCTCCGTCCGCAAATGCCCGTAATATACGTTGCATATGTGGAATCCCTCGTGGTACAACCRCGTTAAATTGTCATGACCTTCTCCTATTGCAATGCCCGCTTCTGCAAACGCGTCCTCGCTAAGAGCTTGTCTCTTATGACCCTTCGTGGCTTGTTCACCTTCAGCAGGTGCAAGAATTGCTTCCCGCTGGAGGTCAGTTTCTCTCTTAAATACCTGACGCAGCTGGTTGTTTTCTTCACTTAAACGCTTATTATCTTCAAGCAGCTCTTTTATCTTCTGCTTCATAGCTGTAAACTCGGCATGAAATTCACCGACGCGTTTATCCAGCTCATCCATTTGAATGAATATATCTTTCTTCTCCAAGTTCCCACCCCAGAGCTTCAAGCGTGAGTGTTACCTCACCCGTGAGAATCGAACGCTATCTACTTAATAACTACATCGTCCATAGACAGTTCTTTCGGTTTACCTGGTGTATCAAATAATTGTACATACACGCTTTTTGTAGATGTATTAATACCAGTAACCTTGCCTTCTCCATAAGAGGTAACAACGAACTTACCGATTGCCGGAAGTTCTTCTCTAATGCTTTCGTAATTGTCATGCTCATACTTCAAGCAACACATGAGTCGACCGCATAATCCGGATATTTTCGTAGGATTTAGCGATAAGTTCTGATCCTTGGCCATCTTAATAGATACTGGTTCAAAATCACCTAGCCAAGACGAACAGCATAATACTCGACCACATGGACCGATTCCGCCAAGCATCTTCGCTTCATCGCGAACGCCTATTTGACGAAGTTCAATTCTAGTACGGAATACGCTTGCTAAATCCTTAACTAGCTCACGGAAATCGACTCTGCCTTCCGCAGTAAAATAAAAAATTATTTTATTGCGGTCAAACGTAAATTCCACGTCTACAAGCTTCATTCGAAGCTGATGACCTTTAATCTTTTCAAGACAAGTGCCAAATGCATTTTTTGCCGCTGCCCGGTTCTCTTCGACAACCGTAGCATCTACATCACTTGCAATGCGGATCACTTTCTTAAGAGGAAGGACGACATCCGATTCACCAACTTGCTTTTGTCCCACCACTACTTTACCATATTCGATCCCCCGTGCAGTTTCTACAATGACATGTTCGTCCTTGTTCACGGGATGCTCGACAGGGTCAAAGTAATAAATCTTGCCCGCTTTCTTAAAGCGAACACCGACCACATTATACAAGGATTAGCCCTCCTGTAAGTTTACCATAAGTTGCTCGAATGCAAGCTGTGGCGTCACGTTTGCACGTATTCGTTTACTTGCCTCAAGCGTATGCTCTATGCAGGACACCCAGCCTGCGAATGATCGATTAAAGGCGTGCTTGCCTATCCAATCCAACTGATCTATAAAAACGATGTTGTCCAACCTTCCGGCCTGGAACTGTATCAAATCTTTAAACCATATAACTAATAATGACAACAGCAATTGTGTATGTTCAACTAAATCTGTTTTAAATAACTGTTGCCCAGCAGTGATTATCGCCGCGGTGAATCGGGTCAAACTCTCCTTACCTAATTGTATCACTAGGTTTCGGATTTCTGCAAACTGATTCTGTTGGAGAAATTGTCTAGCGCCGCCTAAACCTGCTGATAATTGAACAGCTACACGAGCTAATAAAGCAGGAGCGCCTTCTGCCACAAGCGTTTGCAGCATATGTTCAGGTGACATTGGTAAAAAAGGAACCCATTGTGTACGTGAACGAATTGTAGGCAAGACAGCTTGGCTATTATCAGTGATCAGTATTGCAACCACTGGCGATACTGGTTCTTCCAGAAATTTGAGCAAGCTGTTAGCAGCTTGTATGGTCATCTTGTCAGCTTGCTCAATCATATATATTTTACGATTAGTACCGCTATTGCGATAGGAGAAATCACGCTGCAGCTCACGAATCTGATCAATCTTAATAGATTGGCCGTCTGGAGCTACTGTAGTTAAATCCATCTGATTGCCATTCTCGAACTTTCGGCATTCCAGGCATTCACCACATGCCTCCACTCCACCTTTTACACAAAATAGTGCTTTAGCAAATTCACGTGCCATCTCCATTCTTCCTGTTCCTGATGGCCCGTGAAATAAATAGGCATGTGAAATTTTGCCGTTCCGCAGAGCATTCTTTAGAATACGCTCTGCTTTCCATTGTCCGGATACTTGTTCAAGGCTCATAACCGTTCAAAACCTTTCCTTGCTTGCATTCATATATTAACGGCTTTCTTATTTTTAAAATAGCAAATTGATAAGAAGGCCGCGTATCTCGCCTATCTTAGCTAACAAGTCTATTCTACCCTGTTCGCTGTCCAGTAAATCTTCAGCCATCAAAATAAGTGTAGCGTCTATCTCATCCAGCAGCTTATATCTTTTCGTACGTCCTCTACGATCAAAGCCTCTAACTTCCTTTAGAACGACGCCTCTTCTGATCGTATCCTCCAAAAACTTCTTAACCATCTGCCGATATAATTTCAACTCGCGAACTGTCATTATTTTGGCTAATCGATCACCTTGTAGCTGAATATCCTGCATCTTCTGCTGCAGCTGCTCTTGCGTCCGATTGGCATCTTGCTGTACCATAACATCTGCAAAATTTCTTGGCTGAATCGACTTCGTTCCCGAGTCATTATTAGCGCGATTTTGTCCTAACGGACGAAAACTCTGGTCAATTTTCACCGTATATCACGCCCATTCAGAAATGTTCAAAACGTTCGACTGGAACAACGAATACAGCAGCGCCACCAACCTGTACCTCAACAGGAAAGGGGATGTAAGAATCTGATGATCCACCCATTGGGGATACTGGTGTAACTAATTGATCGCGTACTTTGCAGTTGGCATTAATGACTTGAAGCACCTCATGAACACGCTCGTCCTCAATACCGATCATAAAAGTCGTATTGCCCGCGCGTAGAAATCCTCCCGTACTTGCAAGCTTTGTCGCTCTAAAACCACCACGTACTAGTGCATTCGACAATCGGTTACTGTCCTTATCCTGGATAATCGCAATTACTAATTTCATCTTCATTCCCCCCTGATTACTATTAGCATTACAATTTGACATCGGTTGCAAAAAATCCTGCAAATCGACTGTCAATCAGAGCTAAAACGTCATCAAATACCATTTCCGGACTTTGCTCTGCATTTATTAGTACTATTCGATCGGGATGCTGCCTTAACAGCTGCATATAACCTTCTCGTACAAGCTCATGGAAAGAATGTTGTTCTAGATCCAAACGATTTATTTCTCTATCTGTTGCCTGTGCAATGCGAGTAAGCCCCACTTCAGGAGATACATCCATATAAATAGTAAGCTCAGGCATAACATTCTGAATAGCAAACCRATTGATATCCCATACTTCTTCTATTCCCAGTCCTCTTGCATAGCCTTGATAAGCCAAGCTGCTGTCGACGAATCGGTCACAAATAACGAATTTGCCTTGCTCTAGTGCGGGTAAAACCTTTTCCACCAAATGCTGTCTTCGAGCAGCAGCATATAGTAATGCTTCGGTTCTTGCGTCCATATCTGTGTGGCTTCTGTCTAAAATAACAGTGCGAATTTGTTCGGCGATTGGAATTCCTCCAGGTTCTCTCGTCGTTATGACCGATTTCCCCCTATGGAGCATTATATTCGACAACTGCTCGATCAGTGTCGATTTGCCCGCGCCTTCGCCGCCTTCTATTGTGATGAAAATACCCTTTTTCAATATAAGGCTTCTCCTAACATGTAAGTTAATTATACTATAACAAAGCCTATCTCCTTCTACAATGAACATTTATAGGATCATAGAACCAACTTCGCTAAACTTCACTATTCCTTATATACAGCAATGGTTGATAATGTTGGATCCAGAGCTCCTTGAAACTTTGCCCCTACCGCTGAAAGCTGTTGGATTTGTTTTAGGACAGCTGCTGATATAATCTCCCCTGGATACAAAATACTAATACCCGGGGGGTAGGGCGTTACCATTTCAGCGGCCATTTGATGTACTGCTTCTATGATAGGAACTCGTACACTCTTCTTATTCTTAAACCTCTCACGTGCAAATAAAACAGGTTCTGGCAGTGAAGTTGCTAATGTCACATGAGAAAGAGATTGTTGCACTTGCTTAGATAGTCCTGATAGATGTGAATGCAAAGCTTTAGCAGAGAGTGTGTTGTTGATTTTGACAATGACTTGTTGAAGTTTTTTCACTTCTTCTTCTGATGTTTGAATACCGAAAATAAGCACAACAAAGCTTGTATCTGCCATTTCCGCAAAGCAGCCATACTCTTCAAGACGACGCTGCAGCTCAAATCCAGTTAATAAACCACTGCTATCGTACAAAATTACTCGTAAAGGATCACTCCAATCAACCGCTGGGTCTTCCGTATTTGTTTTTATCTGGGCTGCCTGTATGAACGTTGAATCATCCTTCATCCATCTGCGGAATGAATTAGCCGAAATTAAACTTTGTTCAAACAACTCTCCCCCTAATGAATCAATCATTGCTCGGGAAATATCTATTGAAGCAAGAATGGGAAAGGACGGACTTGAGCTTTGAATCATCGCTAGAGACTGACTGACAATTTCCCGTTGTATTCTATTTCCTTGAATGTGAAGCATCGCGCCCATTGTTAAAGCAGGTAAAGTTTTATGTACGGATTGGATGACAGCATCCGCTCCCGCTGCAAGAGCTGACTGTGGCAGGCTTTCATGAAAGCCATAATGCGCGCCATGCGCTTCATCAACAATTAACGGTTTTCCATACCGATGCGCGAGATCTGCATAGACTTTTAAGTGAACGCCTCTGCCATAATAATTTGGATTAGATAAGAATATAGCCTTCGCCTCTGGATACAACTGTAGTGCTTCTTCTACCTGCAGCAAGGAAGGTACGGTTGCAAGACCAGTATCACTCTCTACTTGAGGCGTTAAGAAGACTGCAGCAGCCCCTGCGAGCTTCATACCGTTTATAATCGATTTATGTACGTTCCTCTGAACTATAATTAGATCACCAGGTTCACAAACGGTCAGTATCATCGCTATGTTTCCAGATGTACTACCGCCTACAAGAAAATAAGTCTCCTCTGACCCAAAGCATTGTGCTGCAAGCTGTTGTGCTTCTTTAATAGAAGCTTCAGGATGATGTAAATCATCTGTTGTAGATAATTCCGTTACATCAAGCTGCATAATAGCTGAAAACCACAGGTTTGGATCAGATGGGCTGTCCGTGATATGTTCAAACGATTGTATGGCTTTCCCATAATGATGACCAGGAACATGAAAGCCTAACGGATCAGATTTAGAATGATGAATAAGAGCTTTAAATAACGGTGCATGAAAAGGCTTCATCTTAATAAGACATTCCTCTCTTATAAATTCATTTCAACTCTTTTGCCAACTAAGTACTATTGTAACCCAATTTAGACGCAAAAAAAGAGCAGCATCTGTATTCAGAAACTGCTCAAGCATTCTTCTCAAGAAATATTTGCTTCATTTGATGAATAAAAAAGGGGTATTTATCATCTTTTACATCCGTTTGAACCATTTCGGTTTCACAGGTATCACATATAAATTCTGAAACAATACGAATTCCTTCACCTTCAGCCTTTAGTTGACCGCAAATAATACAATTGTGCACGCGATTACCATTCATAGCAATCCCCACTTTCTTATGCATTCCTATATAGCTATTATTATGACACATACTCTATCTTTTTATACTTGTTTCATAGCGCATTTCAAATATTTATATAGCTTATGCGGCCTTTAGGCTAATGGTGACAGCATTCTGAAAAATGTTTCACCAAAACTATGGACAGATCCCATCCAAATACCGATATAGTTAACGAGGGTTTATGTTTATTTGGGAAGGACGTACGTTCATGCGCCAACCATTATCTGATCAAAAAAATGCTACTATTTATCAATATCAGCTTAAGAAACGCAAAATCATTCGAACTGAGCTCATTCAGAGTTATTTACTTATCGCAGCAATATTCCTCGCCGTTCAGATGCTCATGTACAAAATGGATGGACTTTTCTCATGGCTCTTCGGGTTTGCAGTTGTACAAATCGTCCATATTGTTATCTTATTATTAACCTTTATTCGTGTAGATGAAGCAGCAGACAGGAAATGGATTTGGCGTATTAATCCACCATGGATTGGATTCAAGCCTGCAAATGATATTAAACTCACTCTCTTTCGGAGAGTGCATCGGCATTTATTTTGGATTGGCTTATGTGCAATTGGCTTGCTGTACCCTTGGATTAAAGATTCGTTAATGATTAGTATGATTAGCTGGCATCTATGGCTGATCATACCACGTCTCTTATTATCCTTTTCCTTTCGTAAAGAGCCCAAGGATGGCGTACTGCGCCTTCAGTTTAGAGAAGCCTCATATTACACTCGTTAAATCAAAAGCCTTACGTGCTCACTCAGAGCGTATAAGGCTTTTCTTTATACAATAAAAAAACAAAAAACCTATCGCATACATGCGATAGGTCATTCGTGCTTGGCGACGTCCTACTCTCCCAGGACCCTGCGGTCCAAGTACCATCGGCGCTGAAGGGCTTAACGGTCGTGTTCGGTATGGGAACGCGTGGTTCCCCTTCGCCATCGCCACCAAACTAGATTATTCATTGAATAACTTCTCCAAGTTACCTTAGAAGAGCATCAACAATAAACC
>NZ_JBFUHJ010000006.1:0-73478 GCF_056402455.1 Paenibacillus sp. P4_A7
ATCTTGGGAGACAATACCCATATGCTGATGCAGTGATTTGAGCGTAACGCCAGTTAAAGGTTTGYCGTCAATCGAGATTACACCTTCCTGAGGATCGTAGAACCTGGTCATCAGATGCGTTATCGTCGATTTCCCTGCCCCTGATGAGCCGACAATCGCTGTTATTTTACCTGCATGAATCTCGAAATTGAACTGCTCCAGCACCGGAACGCCGTTATGATAGGCGAAGCTGACGTCTTTAAACAGCATATTGCCATGCACATGCTCGAGTGTGATAGCATTAGGCGCATCAGTCACCCCAGGCTTAGTTTCCAAAATTTCRACGATTCTCTCATAAGCGGCAGCCGATTGCTGTATCGTATTAATTGTTCTGCTAAATCGGCGAATTGGAGCTTGCAGCAGTCGTAAGTAAGCTAGGAAAGCGACAATGGTTCCGGTCGTCATAGCCCCATCCATTGTAAGCTTGGCTCCGAACAACAGAACGGCTGCTAAACCGATGAATAAAAGCAGGTCAATTATAGGCTCGAAGCCCGCTCGCAGCTTTACAGCTTTAAGATTCGCAGTCATATTGTTATGGCTGCGTATGGAGAAGCGCTGCGCTTCATAATCTTCATTCGAGAAGGACTTAATCAAACGAATGGAGGATAACGTATCCTGCAGGTGATTACTAACCTCGGCCACAGTTTCCTGTACCTTCTTGAAGGTTGCGCGCATTCTTTTACCAAAAAATTGCGTCATGCCTATCATAATTGGAAAGGTAATCAGTACAACTAGCGTTAGCTGCCAATTGATCCAAAACATATAAGAGGCGACAACAATAAAGGTAAACCAATCGGTTACGATCGACATCATGCCGGATGAAACCATTTGCTGGAGCATGTTAACGTCACTCGTTAAGCGAGACATAAGGTCGCCAGTACGGTTGCGATCAAAAAAACTAACATCAAGCTTCTGGATATGCTTATACATATCATTTCTAATATCGTATACGGCACGTTGGCCGACAGATGCCATAAGCAAGCTGCTTAGAAAGTTGAACAGACCGAGCAGCAAGGCTGTGCCAAGCACGCCAACACMAACCCAAACGAGTGAATGATATTGTTTATTCGGTATGATGTCATCGATGGTGAACTGAGTAAGCCGTGGGATTATAAATTCAAGCAAGGCTACGGATATGATGCAAATAAAAGCGGCGGTAAGTAGAAGCCATTGGGACCGTACATGAAAAAACATTCGTTTGTACATCGCCCATATGCTGCCGCGCGCAGGTCGGGCAGGTGAAGTATGATAATGACGGTTTCTCATAGGCTGCGGAGCTGAATGCATCTCCATTAATTCAACTCGCCTTCGTCTGTATGCTCGGCAGCAGCCAGAAACTTATTTAGCTGATTTTGTTGCTCAATTAGAAGCAATTGAAGCTGATTAGCCCGTTCTTTGCTGGATGATGCAGCTTGCTCTGCGCGCTTTATAAGCAGAAGCAAGTCAAACGAGTCATTTGATAGTCCGAGCTTTTGACGGATCTTCTCGTTTCGGAACGATTTCGCTTCAGGCGAATGCCGGTCATGCCATGCGCCGTGGTGTCTTGATTTGTCAGGCAATAGAGTTAAGACGGCAAGACCTTGCTCCGTAATGGAATAAACCTTTTTGCCGCCTTCTTCCTCTTGAATGGAAACAAAGCTGCGCTCCTCCAGCATCTGCAGAGTAGGATAAATAGATCCCGCACTAGGAACATAATGTCCTCCGGATTGCTCCTCAAGCGCCTTCATCATCTGATAACCATGCATTGGCTCATGAGCAAGCAGCTTCAACAAGGCAAACTTCACACCRCCTCTGCCAAAATAACGCTTGCCGAAGCCGCGCCGCGAATTCTCTTCGGTTATTTCGCCGAGCTGTTGCTGCTCGGTCGATTTATTTTCATTTCTTTCACCCATTTATAGCACCTCTTTTCTTAATACGATATATCGTAATATAAAAATAAACGATATATCGTATTCTCGTCAACCACTTTTTTTACGATACATTCGAAGCCGAACTTTTGATAGAATGGAACTATTGAGGTTATTACCCAGGAAGGAGCGCTTACTTCAAATTGGCGAAGCGCTTGACTTATCCTCCATGGCGAAGCGCTGGATTTCATACTGCTAAAAAGAGCTGTATAGATTGTTTGAAGTGCAGCCGATAGATAATGTGAGGGTTTAAGAACCTTTTATGAAGCAGAGGGGTGATTTAATGAAGCTCAGACGGCTTAGCATAGCTCTATACCCGCTCTCGTTCATCATGTTTACTCTTTTGTTAAGTGGCTGCACCGCAGCTAACCGTCCCCTGCACAAATCACTTAATCCAGATTCATCCGCAAATTAAAGTAGAGCTCATTTCACCGGAGTATGAAACGGCCGATGATACGATTGCTTCCATGCTGTTAGCGAAGCAAGCCGATATTGTGGAAGTCCGTGATATTACGGTTCACAACTATGTTTCACGCGGCCTTATACAAAGCCTGGAGCCCTATATTGCGGTATGGCCCGAATATAAGCTTATGACCTACAATGCAAAGCTGATGGCAAGGGATTTGAATGAAACGGCTTATTACATACCTAACGGACTGTATCGGGCACAATTGTATTATCGTAAGGATTTATTTGAAGCAAAAGCGCTTCAAGTGCCGGAAACGTGGGAGCAGCTTTACTTCGTTGGGAAACAGCTGACGAAACCGGAAATGAATCAATATGGATTTGCTTTCCGCGGTGGAACTGGAGCGTCTGCTTTATTTACTGAAATGATGCAGGATTACAGTGGGAATTACGTTAATCAACATGAATCCATGTTCCGAATGGATGGAACGACTATTTTTTCTAATGCGGCTGCAAAAAAAGCTGTAGAAGTATATCGAAGTATTTATACGGATATATCGCCTCCTGAATCAATAGACTGGGGCTATAACGAGCAAGTAAAAGCCTTCGCAGAAGGACGAGCAGCTATGCTGATCCAAGATTCGGATGCGATTGAGCGTCTAGAAAAGGATTGGAAGGAAGGGACATGGGCGACAGCCCCTTTACCTACAGGACCAGATAATATCGCTCATTATAATGTGGGAGCTGCCGGCTGGGGCATTGCAGAGGGGGCGGCTCACCCGCGAGAGGCATGGGAATTGATCGCATTCCTTTCCTCAGTAGACAATAACAACGCCTTTACGAAGGCGTCGGGTGTTATTTCTGTTTATAATAATGTGAAGAAGGAAGAGAGCTATAAAACGGGACCATATGTGCCTTATATCCTTATGGATGACAATCCTTCCCGTTATACGGCAGTGAAGCCGCCGACCCATTATGCAAATATCAGCGACTATTTGAAGATGACTACGGAGTATGGAAAAATGTATTTAAAGGGAGAACAATCAGCCGAGATGCTGCTGGATCAAGTCGACAGCTTTTGGTTAGAACAACATCGTTAGAATGATCCGTAGCGGCAAGGGTAACCTTTTATAGTACGTTCGGATATTTTGACTTAGGAGAAAGGTGATAGACAAGTGAAGCAGCTGCTTATTATATTTACTGGCGGTACGATTGGAAGCAGGAAGCAAGGAGCGGGAATTAGCGTGGATGAGGCGGGTTCCTATGGATTAATAGATGCGTATAAGGGTAGTCCAATGCACAATGAAGATGTGACACTTCAAACGATACAACCCCTTAACTTGCTTAGCGAAAATATTATACCTGAAGACTGGCGCACGTTGGCCGCGGCTATAAGCGAGGTAGACATGGCAGCATACGATGGTGTTGTCGTTACACATGGCTCCGATACGCTTGCCTATACGGCTGCGATATTTGGTTATTTATTTGCGGGTACGAATGTGCCCATCGTATTCACTGCAAGCAATTATCCGCTTGCTGATGAGCGGAGCAACGGTCTCCGCAATTTCACGAATGCAATCGACTTTATTGTGGATACCGCTTTACCAGGCGTATTTGTTGTATATGAGAATGATCAAGGATCACCGCTAGTTTATTTATCCACGCGCATCACACAGGCTGTCTCCTTCACGGATCAATTTGGCTCGCCATATGGTGTGCCATATGGAAAGATGGTGAACAGGAGGTTTGTCTGGTCTGCGGATAAACGGAATCCAAGCGAGGATAAGCTTAGGCAGAAGCATGCAGCACCATTTGATTGGGAGCCTCAGGCACTGACTATTGATGCTAGTGTTGTATACATAAAACCATATCCAGGCTTGAATTATTCGTATTATGATTTTTCTGGACACACTCCGAAGGCTGTGCTTCATGATTTACATCATTCTGGTACAGCTTGTGCGATTAGCTCAGGGCCCTTTTCTTTGCTGGAGTTTATATCCCGTTGCCAAACGCTGGGGATCGATTTCTATATTTGCCCGATTAGAGACCGTTCGGATGCGCTCTATTCATCGTCGCTGCGACTCATTGAAGCGGGGGCAATTGTTATTGAAAATATGTCGATCGAAGCAGCAATTACGAAGCTGATGCTTGCTTATGGTATATTTGATTCGAGCGAGCAGGTTAAAGCATTTGTGACGGACACCTCGTTGTACTACGAGCGTAATGATGTGCAGCATGATGATGGACATTAGAGTAAGTAGAGACTAGTCTTTAATTACATAACAAAGAGGAGCGTGTATTCATGGAGCAAGCAAACCCGCAAATAGGAGACACCATTCCAAATTTTAAGCTTCAAGCCTCGAACGGCCAGGAGGTTCAGCTAACAGATTATGCTGGCAAGAAGCTAGTCATTTACTTTTATCCAAAAGATATGACGCCTGGTTGTACTACGGAATCGTGCGATTTCCGTGACTTTAACGGTGAGTTCGGTGCAAATAATGCGGAAGTAATCGGTATCAGCCCGGATGATTTAGCTTCGCATGAGCAATTTGTATCCAAGCATGAGCTGCCATTTCTACTTTTGTCGGATACCGATCATCATGTATCCGAATTGTTTGGCGTATGGAAGCTGCAGCATTGGAATGACAAAGAGTTTATGGGAATCCAGCGTTCGACATTTATTGTTGATGAACAAGGCAAGCTAGTCAAGGAATGGCGGAGTGTCGGAGTAGAAGGTCATGTGAAGGAAGTACTTGAATCGGTAAAAAGTATCTGATCTAAACCGATCTAAGTAAACTAAAAAACGAAATAAAAGCTCTCCCGTAAGCTGAGTGATCAGCCGAAGGAGAGCTTTCTTTCTTAATATATAAGAATTTATAAGTTTTCACTTATAAATGTGCTTATATATCTCCGTGAAACGAATGCTTTTGCCGAAGAGGACGGCGACAGCCGTTTACGCTTGTTATTAGAGATTATGGCTTCTTCCAGCTAGGCAACTGACTTACATAGCTGTCAGACAAATTAAGCAATTCCAGTGCGCGTTGATACTCATCTTCAGTAGCTTCTTGCTCTGTAACGCCATCACCTGCGAGTGAGTAATGCTTGCCATCCGAAAAGCCGCTTCCAGACATAAACAGCTCTTTACTGCTTAGGAATGAGCCAGTAGGTAAATAATATCGCTGTGGAAGAACGTTATACGATTGATTGAACAAATCTTGGCCGAAGTGAATATGATCGTCCAAGGAAATGCCTAGCAAGTTGGCGATTGTCGGAAGAACATCAACTTGGCCGCCTAATTGATCAAAAACTTTTGGTTCTGTAAGGCCAGGAGATGCCACTACAAGCGGTATATTAATCATATCCGTGTAGCTGTATTCGCGGCCATAAATTTCAGCCATCAAATCTTTGTCGTCTCGGTCAAGGGAGTATATCGGAAGACCAAGATGATCACCATAAAGCAAGATCAAGCTATCATCCCAAATGCCGCGTTGCTTTAAATCCTCGATAAACTTACCTAGCGCAAAATCTGCATAATTTTGTGCGCGTATATAATCGCCAACAAATGTTTTTTCATAGCGAGCAGGCAGTGTCATTTGGTATTTCTCTGCTGGGATAGTAAACGGATGATGTGCCGTCATAGAAATGACATGCGAGTAAAACGGTTTTCCGCTTTCATTCATCCGTTCAAGCTCTTCCGCGGTTTTCTTATAGAGCTGCTCATCTGATGCTCCAAAGAATATATTGTCTTCTTCTCCGTAGAAGGCTTTGTCATAATAACGGTCAAAGCCGAGTGCTTTGTAAAGCTCACTGCGATTCCAAAACTCAACAACGTTCGTGTGAAAAGTAGTTGTATCGTAGCCTTGCGCTTTAAGCATTTTCGGTAAGCTCGGAAGCTCTTTATCCGCATATATCATCGTAGCGGCGCCTCGCGCTGGAATGAAGAACGAGGTATTGACTACGAATTCAGCATCGGAAGTGTTGCCTTGACCGACCTGCTGATAGAAATGTTTAAAATAATAGTTTTCATTAACAAGCTTATTAATGTTTGGCGTAATTTCTTTTCCGTCTATTTTCAAATTAACTAGGAAGTTTTGAAAGGATTCCATTTGAATAATAATGACGTTTTTGCCGGATGCCGATTTCCATAGCTGTGGAGCGGCAGGCTGTTGAATCTTTTTCGTAGCATCGATCTTAGCTTGTGTAATTTCATTTGGATCGACATAAGCGACTTTTTTGCTAGAAAAAATAGTATAAGCCTCGTAATTCAAAATACCCATTTGTTCCGCTTTAACAATCTCATTCATGCTGGCGCGGTTTGGTAAAATGTTAAACAGACAAAGCGCGATTGAAATGGTGAATAGCGCTAGAACTAATCTCTTACTCTCTTTACGCGAGCTTTCTTGCTTCCAAATGACTGCCTTTTTCTTACGGAACAACAAGAAACCCATTATAATAATGTCTATAAAAATAAGTAGGAAATAAGGATCCATAAGTGAAAATACACTATTGCTGACAGCTGTTACTTGATTGACTTGTTCTAGAGCTAAATATGTGACGATAACACCGTAATACTTGTAATACATAATGACAGCGAATAGAATTAAAGTCATTACTAGATTAGCGATCAAATAGAATGTAAGCTTTCGCTTGGACGTAAACCACTCAATGAGACAATAGACAATAAGGACAAAGGGAATTTCCTTGACTAAGGTCGTCCAAGATGGCCCATTTTCGAAAATAACCATCCAGGCTAGATAGCTTTTAAGAAGCATGATGAGCGAGAAAAATAAAATGGGACGAGTGCCCAGCCCTTTTTTTGAAGTAAAAAATGTCATATCAACGCCTACCTTTCACAGCAAAAACAAGCCGTCTTAATGAGTTAGCCAGCTCGCTTCGAGTAATTATATTCGTACGCCAAGTTCCTATCTATTATGCTCTAGCTAGCAGTCCGATGTCAAAAGGCAAATGGCACCTCTAAGTATAATGGGAAGTAGAGTCGTTTACAATATTATGGGAAAAATTTATTGAATCATCAGGAGGTTTATCATGGGAAAGAAAAGAAGAAGATTTTTATTTTTTGTTACGGTATGCGTACTATTGACGATTGGTTACATGGTGATGCAGAGAAGCGAATCCGCTACGATTCCGCCAAAAGACTCTGAGATTGAGGGAACAGTAGGTGGCGGCGGTACAATTGAGGGTGAAACGAATGGTGATGGTAGTTCTGTTGAGCCAACCGAAACCACGGAACCTACAGAAACATCAAAACCAAATCCAACTGAGACAACGAAACCACCAGTAACGAATAAACCAACAGAAACAGAAGATGGAATAGCGGTTATTGCACAGCCGGAAGCGGTCGCGGTGTTGGTTAATAAACATAATAAATTACCTGATGATTATAATCCGACAGACTTGGTGTATGCAGATGTACGTTTTATATTTAAGGAGAAATTGGACAAGCGTAAGATGAGGAAGGAAGCGGCTGAGGCGCTTAAAAAGATGTTTGATGCTGCAGACGAAGATAATATCAAACTAGCTGGCGTTTCGGCTTATCGATCCCATGCTACCCAAACGGCATTATTCGATCGTTATGTAAAGAAAGACGGCTTAGAAAAGGCTAGGACGTATAGTGCTCTCCCAGGTACAAGCGAGCATGAAACAGGCTTATCAATCGATGTATCCGGAAGTGACGGAAAATGCGCGGCGTCAAATTGTTTTGGCGGCACACCCGAAGCGGAATGGCTGGAGAAAAATGCGCATGAATATGGCTTCATTATTCGCTATCCGAAAGGAAAAGAAGAAATTACCGGCTATCAATATGAGCCATGGCATATCAGGTTTGTCGGTACTGAGATATCTACTGAGATCAATCAGACTGGACAATCGCTTGAGGAGTACTTTGACGCGATTCCGGTATCGAACTAATACGCACGGGTTTGAATGAATTAACCAAGAGCTCCTATTTATTGTATGCAACAGGGGCCCTTGGTTGATGTTTTTACGGCTATATCACTATCAGGTTTAGCCCTTAATCCATTTCATAAATAGAACCCGATTTGCTGGCGTACAGCTCGGCATAGACTTTCTCAGCGTAAGCATCGGTCATACCGGAGATGTAATCGGCAACGAAACGTGGCCAGCTCCATTTATTTTTGTGAAGCTCATAATTTTCAATCCAATCAGGGGGGATAATAAGTCTGCCTGACTCTTGAATCTTAAAGCTATCCCACAGTTTGCCTATCATAATTTCACTACGCATTTGCAGCCGCTGCACTCGGAAGTCTTTAATAAGTGTTACCCAAGCCAGCTTCTTCAATATTTCCATCGTACGAAGTAAATCAATGTCCTGCTTTCCATCTTGAACGAACGTAACCTTTTTCCAACCTCTCAAAGTGTCATCAATAATGCCTACCTTGCCGGCAAAGAGACTTACCCAGCGAGCTTTCATCTCACGTCTTGTGCGCGAGGCTTCACGGTCACAGCTAACATACAAAGCCTCCCACTGTTCCCAATAGGAGACCAGCACGCGCTTTACCATCGCTGGAATATCAACCTTATCCCAGCCAATTCCAGTATTGCCTTTGTCGTCGACAATTTCCTGCACCAGATGATCAATCAGACGGCTGTCCTCGAAAAAGGTTTGATTCATTTGAATTTTTCCCGCGCGGATACCGTCTTCAATATCAYGCGTAGAATAGGCGATATCATCGCATAAATCCATGAGCTGGGCTTCTAATGTCGAGCATCCGGCAGGCATGCCCCAAGAATGGCGAAGCTGCTCAATTTCTTCCCATTCTGTGTTATACAAACCTTTCAGCCTGCCGGGTTCATTGAGGCCATAAGGGTACTTATTGACGGCAAGAAGTGTGGCCGCCGTTAAATCCAAACCGCTGCCGCTGCCARCACGCTTCTCCAAAAACATTAAAATACGGAAATTTTGAGCGTTGCCCTCGTAAGGCATTCCGTATTCTTTCATTAATAAATGATTGAGCACTTCTTCGCCTCTATGTCCGAATGGCGGATGCCCGAGGTCATGCGCTATAGCGGCAATCTCAACTACAACAGGGTCAAGTATTAGACCAGGATGCTCCTTGCGTCCCAGAAAAGCATATTGTTTATTTAGACGTCGCGCTACTTCACGAGCGATTTGTGATACCTCGAGTGAATGGGTCAGTCTTGTTCGATAATAGTCACCTGTACCTGCTCCGAAAACCTGAGATTTTCCTTGCAGCCGTCTAAAGGCGGGTGATTGGATTAGCCGTGCATAATCACGTTCATATTCATCCCGTTCTTCACTAGGAGTGACGAGCGTTTTCTCATCTAGTCGGAATTTTCTTATGTCCATACGAGTTCCTCCAGTGCCATTTCTACTGATCATGGCTCGCCTTAATAGGCGAAATCTGCCTATGCTTAAAATTGTAGCATATTTATTAAGCTTGAACATACAAGGTGCTTGAAGTATGATCTCATTAACTTTTAGAATAATTGAGGTGTTATAAACAAATGTCAACCTTTATACATAATGCATACACGATCATAGCGCAAAACGCCACTATCATTGTTATGCTGCTAAACATTTTTTTGGCGGTTACCATTATTTTTCTAGAGCGCCGCAATGCGAGTACGACATGGGCTTGGATCATGATCCTCTTCTTCATTCCTGTTGTGGGGTTCGTGTTATATTTGGTTCTTGGCCAAAAAATGAAAAAGAGAAAGCTTTCTAAGCTGTTGGGAGAAAGCCAGCGGATTATTGAGCATACGATTGAGAAGCAAGGGCGTCAGCTCCTTGGACGTGAAATTATATTTAAAGATAGCGATATGCACCATTATCAAGACATGATTTATATGAATTTGAAAACGAGCTATGCGATGTATACAAGCAATAATGCAATCGATATTTTTACGGATGGCAATCAGAAATTTGATTCGCTGCTAAAGGATATCGAGGCAGCTGAGCACCATATACACCTTGTCTATTATATCGTGCGTGACGATGAGCTCGGCAGGAGACTGGTTAAGGCGTTGACAGCTAAGGCGGCAGAGGGCGTAGAGGTTAAGTTTTTGTACGATCATATTGGAAGCTCGAACTTAACCAGGCGGTTTTTCTATGATTTAAGAGCAGCGGGTGGTGAGACGGCTGCGTTCTTCCCTTCGCGAATTCCTTATCTTAATTTGAAAGTTAATTATCGCAATCATCGCAAGCTCGTTATTGTAGATGGACAGATCGGCTACATTGGCGGTTTTAATATCGGTAACGAATATTTAGGCCTGGATAAGCACTTTGGCGAGTGGAGAGATACGCATCTTAGAGTTCGAGGCAACGCGGTGCTTCAAATGCAAGCACAGTTTCTGATGGATTGGAACCTAGCTGCTTTTGGCCAAAGGGAACTAAGTGCGCAGTACTTTCCAGTTATTAGCGATGACACAGGTACGATCGGTATGCAGCTGGTAGCAAGTGGGCCGGATACGGAATTCCAGCAGATTAAAGACGCTTATATCAAAATGATTTATGCGGCCAAAAAGACGATTTGCCTGCAAACGCCTTATTTTATCCCGGATGAGAGCTTGATGACAGCGCTGAAGATTGCGGCCGTATCCGGTGTAGATGTGCGGATTATGCTTCCGAGCAAGCCGGATCATTTCTTCGTTTACTGGGCCACTCATTCGTATTTAGGAGAATTGCTGGCAGGCGGGGTCAAATGTTATTTGTACGAAAAGGGGTTCCTCCATGCGAAAACACTGGTTATCGATGGAAAGATCGCTTCGGTTGGTACAGCTAATCTCGATATTCGCAGCTTCAAGTTAAATTTTGAGATCAATGCGTTCATATATGATACGTGGACAGCGGCTAAGCTGCAACGCATTTTTGAGAAAGATATAGAAAGTTGTAAGCAGCTTACAGTTGAGCTATATGAGGCTCGTCMCTTATTTAATCGATTTAAAGAATCGATTTCCCGTCTTCTTAGTCCCATTTTGTAATCAACATAAAAAACAACATAAAAAGGGATTCTGCTTATCTAAGATAACCAGAATCCCTTTATGTGCTTGGCTTACGACTATTCAATTTATTCAAACTCTCCAATCCGCCTCTTACACTGTCTCATTTGCTTCCTTTCTATTTGCTGCAAACCACTTCGACTTCGATCCTTTCTTAATTGACCTTGATCAAATTGCTGTTCGATTTGCTACAAATCCTTTCTTTATATTAAGTATCTGTTAACTCAAAGGCTCGATTTCGCATTGCGCTGATTACCCGCATGTCCAACTATTCGATACTCCTTCCTGACTTAATGAGACATGCTTCGCTTAACTACTTCAATGGGCTATCCCCTCTCGGTTAAGATAGGCTTAGTATACTCCTTTATTTGAATTTTGTAAATATTCAGATTATTGTTTTCGACAAAAAAATTAAAAAGAAATAATAGGGCGTATAACAGCGTGTTGAGGCAAGCAGTTGACCGTAGTTGTACAGAAATTTATACTGAACAGAAGAGCACGAGTACATCATATGTAGTATACGTATTAGAAGGAGTATGCGAATCATGCGCAACGAAATGATAAACGCTATAGCGGAGGATCAAATGAGAGTGGCAACTGAAGTAAGCCTTGAACGGGATGGCAATCATATAGATGTAGATGAGCTGCAGAGCGGAGTTCTTTGTTCGTTGACTCAGCGAGTGATGATTATTAGTCCGCTGCCCGAACGCGTTCGAAGCTTACTTGTTAAGCTAGCTGCAGAATGCTTTGATGTATTCTCTCTGCATGATTTTGATCAAAGTATGCTTCGCAGCCTGCAACCCGAACTGCTGGTTTACGATGCTATTCCAGTCAATCATTCGCTTAGCGGGAATACGCTGCAGGCGGGTGCTGATTTACTTCAGTCGGCTGAATCTCATGGCGTGCCTGTATTGATATTAATTGATCAGCAATCATATGAAGAGCGTGTGACAACTGCTTTAGGAGCGGCCGAGCTGCTTGTTTGGCCAGCTAAACCGGAGGAAGCGCTCGAACTCATTAATCGTATGCTAAGTAATCGTCCCTCACCTGTTGGAGGAGCGGCATTAGCCGATATTCGTCAATTTAAAGATATTCATATTAATCTGAAGAGGATGACGGTTGATCGTGGTGGGCAGCGTATTGAGCTTACGAAGACGGAGTACGATCTGCTGCTTCATTTTATATCTTCAGACGGTTCTGTACTCACGCGTGAGTCACTGCTGGATACGGTTTGGGGCTTGCAAATTTACGTGGGCAGTAATGTGGTGGATGCCCATATTAAAAGTTTGCGCAAAAAACTAAAGGATAGCGCTGTAGCTCCTAAATATATTGTAACGGTACGCGGAGCAGGTTATCGGCTCGCTGAAAATGGAGACGGCTAAAGGAATTAAATGATAACCTCTAGCTTGCGGTTAGCTATTTGCAGTCATCATGGTTTTACAGTACGATGTTAGTAATAAATGGCTATTGAAATCGAATAAACGGGGGCAGGGCACTGTGCTGCTATCTACAGAAATGATTCAAACGGGATCCATTATTTTTTCACTTCTCGCTGGTATTGCGCTCATCATACTCCGGATTAGAGCGGGTAAACAACCGACATCCTTACGCAAAATTATTATACCGCCTTTTGGCATGGCGACTGGCTTCATCATGTTTGCCTTTACAATGACCCATATTCCTTGGGGCTGGGGATTTGCGGCTTTTGGAACAGGCATGCTCATCTTCGCATTTCCGTTAGTCGTAACGACAAGCTTAGAGCGTGTAGAGTCAGAGATTTATGTTAGACGCTCCAAGGCTTTTATCTTCATTATGATTACGCTATTTCTTATTAGGCTATCGCTGCACAGTGTTGTGGAGCAATACATGACGATTCCGCAAACAGGAGCTATTTTTTATTTATTGGCTTTTGGGATGATTATTCCTTGGCGATTGGCTATGGTCAGCGATTACATGAGGTTGCAAAAATTAGAAGCATAACGAGGAAGAAAGGCCGTTATCCAACTGTGATTCAATCACTGGGGGCAGGCCTTTTTTTTTGTAGAGGAGTCTATGGTCAAGCGAATTAGCTTTGTTTGACATCTTCTTAGCAGCGTGATATTATTTTTTTAGAAAATGTATTGTGTACAATATAATTTAGTTAAATTTAATTCAGTTTGAGGAGGCAATCATTAATGAGTATTTATTCCTATGATGTAGAAACAATTAAAGGCGAGCAGGTAAGCATGGAACAATTTAAAGGTAAGGTACTGGTCGTCGTTAATACCGCGAGCAAATGTGGGTTTACGCCTCAGTATTCCGATTTACAAAAGCTATATGAACAATATAAGGATCAGGGCTTAGAAATTCTTGGTTTTCCGAGTAATCAATTTGGGGAGCAAGAGCCAGGCGCAAATTCTGATGTTCAAAGCTTCTGCGAAATTAACTATGGTGTAACATTCCCTTTGTTTTCAAAAATTGATGTTCGTGACGAGACAGCTCATCCGTTATTTCGTTATTTGACTGAGCAGGCTCCTTTTGATGGGTTTAACACAAATGAAGCTAGCGGTAAAATGCTAAATGCTTTCCTTACAGAGAAGCTGCCACACTTCTTGGAAGGAAATGCAATAAAATGGAATTTCACTAAATTTCTAATTGATCGTGAAGGGAACGTTGTAAAACGCTTTGAATCGACTGATGAGCCTCTAGCTATGACCGCCGATATCGAACAGCTGCTATAATCGTTTCCAAATAATGGTGCTCTCCCTCACTTAAAAAAAGCGTTTATGCGGCCTCCGGGCGACAAAATACCCATTTTATTACTCTTTCTCATCATTTGCTGGTAAATTACGACGTTTAATGCTGCTGGGAGTCACAATTTGGTTCGAACTAATGCTATAATAAATGGACGAGCTGCTGCGAGATGAATGAAATCTCTTAGCAGCTCGTTTGTTTTCAGTAGGGAAGCTGTAAATTATAATCCTGTTCATTACTGCGAATGTGCGTGAGGTATATATAGCAGTGTTTTAGTGGTGATGAATTTGGATGAGATGATACAGACCCTTTTCAGAGTCAGGTGTCAGAGTCATCACGACACTAACTCAATAACCGAACGAGTCAAATACGAACGAGCACCAACACTAAATCCAACATCAACATCAACCGATCATCATGGTCATCCATACCAACCCCACCACCAACAAAGCAGTATTCGCATCCATACCAACCCCACCACCAACAAAGCAGTATTCACATCCATATCAACCCCACCGCCAACAAAGCAGTGTTCACATCCATATCAACCCCAGCACCAACAAAACAACATTCACATCCATATCAACTTCACGACCAACAAAGCAACATTTACATCCATACCAACCCCACCACCAACAGAGCAACATTCACATCCATATCAATCCCGACAGCGCACCAACATGTGCCTTACTTTTTACTCCTACCTACCCTGGATCACTCATTTCCCCCTTTACTTGTTCTATCAACCCAGTTTTTTTACTTTCTATATTCAAAGAAACATATAGTTGAATAGAGTTATAAATTAAATAAGAGCAATTACTTATTTTTGTTCCCCTACAAGGATGTAACAAATGAAAAAGCTAGAGAGTCTTCATTCAATAGTGAAGGTGTAAATATGCAAATTAAAATGAGGTTACCTATGTATAAATGTGATATATAAAGATAATATTCGATATAACTCTATCATTCGTAGTTGTTTTTATATAAAAATTAAAAAGGTAAAAGTGATTTTTTCGAGAATTTCCTAGAAGAATGAAGAAAAATGTCAGTTCTTTATCAATGAAGTGACCTGTGTGTAATAGGTTAAATAAAAAAGGCTCGTGTTTCATGGGAAATGACTCGGATACCCCTCTATTTGTTGATGTCATAACGCTTCGAATTACATTAGGGAGGTTAAATTAGTTATGGATAATTTAATTTCACTTTCTGAAACTAATGAGCAACATTATGGATTTAGAGACGAGTTAGTTTCAGAATATGCGGCTAAATCACTGGAAAGAGGCGTACATCGAGCTAACCCACCATTTAAGTTCATTCCATGACACTAAAAAGTAACTTTTCCTTTTATAGCCTCATTTAGTTGCAAAAAATGAAACTACGGGGGCTCAGTGCGTAAGCCAGCGGGCACAGGGGGTCATAATAGTCACTCCACTTCGAATTTATCCATTAGGTTTGGATATACTATCCACTGAATCGAAAATGAACAATTATTTCATCTAATTCATGATTATGAGGTGAATAGTAATATGAAGAACAGCCAGCAATCGGCAGGGCAGCAAACTGATGGGCAGGGTACATCGGAGAGGTTCTCATCCTCTGGTTTTATTTTAGCGGCTATTGGAAGTGCGGTAGGGCTCGGAAACATGTGGAAATTTCCTTACATAACTGGTCAGTACGGAGGGGCTGCGTTTTTCTTGCTCTTCATTATTTGTTTGTTGTTAGTTGGTTTGCCTGTTCTTCTTGCAGAGCTCGCTGTAGGGCGCGGTGGACGAGGGAATGCGGCGTCATCGTTCATTCGGCTGAGCGGCAGCAAGCTATGGGGAGGCTTCGGTTTTTTAACGATATTAGGCGCATTTTTAATTTTGTCCTTTTATACCGTTGTCGCTGGCTGGACGTTGCATTACGCTATGTTATCGTTCACAGGAAGATTATTCGAGAATAGCGACTATGCAGGAAAGTTTGCGAACTTCACAGGCAGCTTGCTGCCTGTAATGTGGCAATTTATCGTTATAGCGCTTACGGCAATGATTATCATGCGAGGCGTATCCGCAGGGATTGAGAAGTTCAATAAGGTGCTTATTCCGGGACTTGTTATTTTACTGCTGGCACTTGCCGCGCGCGCATTATCGTTAGAGGGTGCTTCGGAGGGCGTATCTTTTTTCTTGAAGCCTGACTTTAGTAAGCTAACGGCCGAATCCGCACTTGTAGCACTTGGGCACGCTTTTTTCTCCCTTTCATTAGGGATGGGTACGATGTTGACCTACGGTGCTTATGTAGATAAGAGGCAATCTCTCGGAGTAGCAACATTGGCAATTGGACTAGGTGATCTGTTATATGCTTTTTTGGCAGGTCTCATCATATTTCCGACAACGTTCGTGTATGGGATAGAGGCGGCACAAGGTCCAGGGCTCGTATTTGTCGCACTGCCTGCGGCGTTTTCTGCTATGCCTTTAGGATCACTATTCGGAGGTTTGTTTTTTTTACTGCTCGCATTCGCTGCACTAACCTCAACTGTATCACTATTTGAGGTGCCGGTAGCTTTTGCGCGAGAGGCGTTTAATTGGAGCCGCCGTTTTTCCGTTATCTTTCTAGCTATCCTGTGTTTTATAATCGGCGTTCCGTCCGCATTGTCAGTAGGCGGCAAGGTTGCGGGACTCTCTTTTGGGGGGAAAGCTTTTTTTGATTGGATGGACTTTATTTGCTCCAACATTATTTTGCCAATCGGCGGACTAGTTGTGACGCTGTTTGTAGGGTACGCCTGGAAGGGTGCGGAAAAGGAAGCAGGGCTAAGCGCTTGGTGGTTCCGTCTATGGCTGTTCATGCTTAGGTATGTTGCTCCGTTACTCGTATTGCTCGTATTCCTCTATTCAGCGGGCATTATTTCCTTTTAGACAACAAGCTTCTCCTACTAAAAGGCCACAGTCACTCCTCAGAAACTCTGCTAGGGAGTGGATCTTATAATTTTATCGAATTTTGTGTATTATAAGAGGATAAATGTTTTCGTGGGAAAGGTTGGTCGAGAGTGGAAAATACAGTAGAAAATAAGTCCTCATCCTCAAACTTTATTAAAAATATCGTAGCCGAAGATTTGAAGAGCGGCCATGTGCAGGAAATAATAACTCGCTTTCCGCCTGAACCGAACGGTTATTTGCATATTGGACATGCCAAATCGATTTGTTTGAACTTTGAGCTTGCTGACGAATTCAAAGGGAAAACCAATCTTCGTTTCGACGATACGAATCCTCTTAAAGAAGATACAGAGTATGTAGATTCCATTCAAGAGGATGTACGCTGGCTTGGCTTCGAGTGGGATGGTCTGCATTTTGCATCTGATTACTTTGAAGAATACTACAACCGTGCCGTACTGCTTATCAAAAAAGGAAAAGCATACGTTTGCGATCTGACAGCTGAGCAAATGAGAGAGTATCGCGGCACATTAACAGAGCCGGGTAAGGAAAGTCCTTTCCGCAATCGCAGCGTTGAGGAAAACCTTGATCTTTTCGCGCGTATGCGCGCTGGTGAGTTTAAGGACGGCGAGCGGGTGCTTCGCGCCAAAATTGATATGGCTTCACCGAATATTACATTACGTGATCCTGTGCTATACCGGATCTCACATACACACCATCACCGTACAGGCGATGCTTGGTGCATCTATCCGATGTATGACTATGCTCATCCTCTCGGTGATGCAATTGAAGGCATTACGCATTCGATATGCACGCTAGAGTTCGAGGATCATCGTCCGTTATATGACTGGGCAATTGCCGAGTGTGAAATGGAAGCAACACCGCATCAATATGAGTTTGCTCGTCTAAATATTACGAATACAGTTATGAGTAAGCGTAATTTGAAGCTTCTCGTAGACGAAGGTGTCGTTGATGGCTGGGACGATCCACGTATGCCGACGATCAGCGGCTTGCGCCGCAAAGGCTATACGCCGGAAGCTATTCGTACCTTCTGTCGTGAAATCGGCGTTTCGAAGAGTAATAGTCTCGTTGATGAGCGGAACCTGGAATATTTTATAAGAGAAGATTTGAAAATGAAAGCTATGCGTACTATGGCCGTTCTTAATCCGCTTAAGGTTGTTATTACGAACTATCCAGAAGGTCAAACCGAGCTGCTGGATGCTGAAAATAATGCTGAGAACGAAGAGATGGGCAATCGCCAAATTCCGTTCTCCCGTGAGCTCTATATTGAACAGGATGATTTCATGGAAAATCCTCCGAATAAATATTTCCGTCTGTTCCCTGGCAATGAAGTGCGGCTGAAGCATGCTTACTTTATTACTTGCCAAGAGGTTATAAAAGATGCAGAAGGTAACGTTATTGAGCTGCATTGTACGTATGATCCGAAGACGAAGAGTGGAACAGGGTTCTCTGAGCGTAAAGTGAAAGGGACGATCCACTGGGTGGAGGGAACTCAAGCACTCGCTGCAGATTTCCGTCTGATCGAGCCGCTTATTACAAACGAAGCGCAAGAGAGCGGCAAGCCGTTCCTTGAGTGTATCAATCCGAACTCACTTGAAGTGCAGCATGGCTATGTTGAGCCGAACATGAGCAGCTCTGTGGGCGGGGACAAGTTCCAGTTTTTCCGTCACGGTTACTTTAATGTAGATCCGAAGGATTCAACGGCTGAGAAGCTGGTGTTTAATCGCATCGTGTCCATGAAGAGCTCGTTTGACCCAACTAAAGCATAATAAGCAAGCCTTTCAGTGAGATAGAAATAAGGATGGCAGCACATTAGCCATTTCAATCAAACGAAAAACCCGACCGCKAGCGGTCGGGTTTTTCGTTATGGAGACGAGAGAGCGCTCATTTAATCATTAATTCGGCACTCTGTAACCAACTGTTCTATCAACGAGTTATGTTGTGATCGAGCTTTAAGCGGCTATTCGCTTTGTCCTACGCGCTATATATTCATTCTATATATGAGCAGCGCCCGCTTGTGCTTTCTTCGTTGACTCCAGTCTGCTTGCTCCCACAAACATCGCTGTAATGAAGCCGATGCCTCCGATACAAATGCTTAGTATAAAGCCGTGATTAATTGCTGTTGCGAGTGCCGTTTGAAGAAACTCACGGATTTGTGGACTAATTTCACCACCTGCTTGCATAAGCAGCTCTGGATTAGCTAGCGTGCTGATTTTATCGGCAGGAATACCGGCCTTATCAGCGCCTTCGGTAATTAATCCGCTTAAGTTGTTATTCACAATCGTCGCCATTATGGTAGCTCCTAATATACCGCCAATGTTGCGCCAGAAGCCGACAATGGAAGAGCTGATGCCCATATATTTGGGGTCAACGTTTGCGGCGACAGCGCTCTGAGCAACACTCATTAAAGGTCCAACTGCTCCAACGCCAAGTAAAATCATAAGTAGGATCATATACCCGCTGGAAGCATCCGCGCCAACGAATGAAAGTAACGTAGCTACGATGATAGTCATTAGCATAGTTATAAGCATTAGTGTGCGGAAGGCAAATTTGGATTGTAAGAAGCCGAACAATATGGCTCCGACAATTAATGAGGCCATCATAGGGGTCAAGACGCCGTTAGAGTTAGAATGGCCTAATACCCCCACAGTAAAAATGGGTAGATACGTAATCGCGGAGAACATGAGCACACCTTGGCAGAAGCAAAGGATGCTTGTTCCCAAAACCATCTTGTTTTTAAAAATTTTAAGCGGAAGTACAGGTTCGGCTGCACGGCGCTCAACTAAGATGAATAAAGTGCCGATTACAGCGGCTATAGCGAATAAGCTAATTTCTTGCCATGAGCCCCATGCATATGTTTTGCCGCCCCATTCCAGTGCAAGCATTAACGAAACCGTTGTGATGATGAGAAACAACGTGCCTAAATAATCGATTTTCGGTTTACGCTCAGATCGGGTTTCTTTTAACGCGATCATCAAAATAATCATCGAGGCCAATCCGATCGGCACGTTGATATAGAAATTCCATCTCCAACCCAAATGCTCAGCAATAAAACTGCCTAGTTGAGGGCCTGCAACGGAGGAGAGACCGAAGATCGCTCCGAATACGCCTGACATTTTCGCTGCATCCTTCGGATCTTTGAATATCGTATAAATAATGGTGAAGCTGATCGGGAACAATGCTCCAGATCCTATACCTTGAATGACGCGAAACCAAATGAGCTGATTGGCGCTCTGAGCTACTCCGCATAACGCAGAGCCTATAAGAAACAATCCGATCCCGATCATATAGAACATCTTTCTACCGAACAAATCTGACATTTTGCCAAATACTAGCATCGTGCTTGTAGCTGCAAGCATATAGGCCGTAAACACCCAGCTTACTTTATCGAAAATGTTAAAATCCTCGCTTAATTTGTTAATGCATGAAGCGACAATCGTATTATCCAAGGAAGACATTAATAAGCCTAATGCCATCGCAAGTACGATGAGTTTGTTATTTGAACTAGATCCAGTCATTTTGAACCCTCTCCCCTTGTTCTAATTGCTCCATGCGTGACAAGCCTTCTTGAATAGTCTCCAACTTCGCTTTAAATTCCTTAATCCCAATTTCAATGCAGATGATATGCGACGGATGCATGTCATCTTTATAATGGGCGTACTTCTCACTTAACTGATCCAATTGCAGTTGTGTATGCGCCTGCGCCTGCTTCAACCAGGTAATTACCATGTCATTTCCTACAAATTGGCCAAAGTAGAGTCTCATCAAGAAATCCGACTTTATGGAATCCGATTCCACAGGACTATGTAAATAGGAGCTAAACTGTGATTTTCCGTTTTCTGTTATTGTGAATACATTTTTATTAGGCTTACCATCCTGGGGTACATATTCCTTTGTAATCAACTCCTCCTTTTCCATTCGATGGAGCATAGGATAAATCGTTCCATAGCTCGAGCTATAGAAATAAGAGAAGATATCCTCGTAGAGCTGTTTGATTTCATATCCTGATAAAGAACGTTTCATGAGCATTCCTAAAATAACATCCTGACTATTCATAAAAATCCCCTTGTCGTTTGCTAATGGATGACTTCGTTTAAAAAGGATAAGTTATCCATATTTTATATTACGATTCATAATATATCATTCCGATATATGTAGTGTCAATATCTGTATTTTAAAAATTGCTTAGGAGAGAAAAGCCGCTATTTTTGCTGTGATAAAGATACATGTACGGAGCTAGTGCGAAGAGGACAGCGTTATGATTTATTGCTCACAGAAGGTGACGTGCTAGACTAGCTTCCTATCATTAAAAAGGGGGTAACCCCCATATTATGGTATAACCGGTTAGTTTGATTCGTATAAAGTAAAATGAATAGTAGAAAAGGTGGTTTTCATATGCATTATTTATCTAAAATGAAGGGCAAAGGGAAAAGTCCGTCAACCTATATGCTCGATAGGAAAGCGTTCATTTTAAGCTCGTCGAGCTTCTTTTTTTTGTGATATAATTCGGTAAAAGATTAGAGGTGACGAGCATGACCGTTAATCATTATGAAATCGTTGATGCGTTGCCAAGTGATCTGGAGCGTATTGTCGATATCTATAATTCTACAATTGAAAGTAGGATGGTAACGGCAGATTTGGTGCCTGCGACTGTGGAGAGCAAGAGATCGTGGTTCGATGCGCATTCGGCGGATTCCAGACCAATGTGGGTACTGCGAATCGATGAGCGAATTGTAGCGTGGCTTAGCTTTCAATCCTTTTACGGTAGACCGGCTTATGCGGCTACTGCTGAAATTAGCATTTATATTGCAGAGGAATACCGTGCGCACGGGTTGGGATCGGTATTGATTAGGAAAGCGATAGGCGAATGCCCCAAATTGGGACTAAATACGCTTCTGGGTTTTGTGTTCGGACATAATGAGCCAAGCCTAGCTCTGCTGCGTAAATTAGGATTTGATCAGTGGGGATATTTGCCGAGGGTGGCGAAGCTGGATGATGTGGAACGGGATCTTGTGATTATGGGGAGAAGAGTATGAAGCGAACATTAGTTATCAGTGACATTCATGGATGCTACACCTCGTTTAATGAATTGCTAACTGAAATGAACTATAAGCCTGGGGCTGATCAATTAATATTGCTTGGTGACTTTGTAGATAGAGGTCCTCAGAGCAGACAAGTAGTCGAGCAGGTCATTTCACTTGTGCAAGACGAAGGTGCTATCGCTATTCAAGGCAACCATGACGAACGGCTTGTTGATGTCATGCTTGAGCGAAGTGAACAAGCGTTGATGAAGTTTTCAGATCATGGAGGACGACAGACTGCTGAAAGCTACGCAGGTATAACACAAGGGACGGTAGATCACATCATAACATGTGCCAAAGCGGTCATTCACGAGCAATATGCTCATCATTTAACTTTTTTGGACGAGCTGCCGTACTATTATGAGGATGATCATTTTATATATGTGCATGCAGGACTGAATCCAAATTATTTGAATTGGAAGAAGCAGCCGAAGAAAGATTTTCTATATATGAAAGAGCCCTTCCTAAGCAGGCCTACAACTGTGAGCAAGACGATTATTTTCGGACATACCAAAGTAATGGATATTCACGGAAAGCCTGATATTTGGTTTGGCGAGGGTAAGATTGGAATAGATGGAGGCTGTGCGAGTGGACATCAGCTCAACGGTCTGGAGATTACAGGTAAGGACCAATTCAAAACCTATGCGGTTCCTTACAAGCGGTAGAGAGCTTTTTCAAACGATAAGAATGTATAAGTTTCACATCTATATTAGGCTTATCATTCACCGCGAAACTTTGCTTTTCCGACAAGGACGGCGACAGCCGTTTACGCTTGATGAGGTGGTCGTACATAAATGTTTAGAAAAGCATACAGCAAAAGCTTGCTGCATAACTTATTTATTCTCGCAGCAGCCATTGGTTACGCACTTATAATGGGTTATTTACTATTTTATCGCGATCGCTATTTTGGCCATCATTACAGGTACAATCTGGTTCCCTTCGATACGGTAAAGCGATATATGCTGCATACAGACCATATCAACTTTGATATTTGGTTCAAAAATATTTTTGGGAATATCGTGTTATTTATACCGATTGGAATAATTCTGCCCATGCTGAGCATAGCATATAGACGGGTGTTTACGCTTATGTTTGTGACTGTATGTATCATTACTGCAATAGAGCTTATACAGATGCTTACGAGAGTTGGCAGCTTCGACATCGATGATATTATCCTCAATACGTTAGGAGCCTTAATTGGTTTAGGAATGGTTAGAATGGTATTCCGCACTAAACGACGTAGATAACGAGAATATGGAGGGGTTGAGCTAGGTTGCAGGATGATCATTTAAATGAACATCAGAAGGATCTACAGGTTAATGAGGAACCAAAAGGTATAGCCCCATGGCTAAGCGTATGGACTCGCCCCAGGGATACGATTCGACAATTTCTGAATAGTTCTAATCCTACAAAGCATATGATCGTAATCGCTATGTTATCTGGTGTAATAAGCAGTCTTAATCAGGCATCCACTAAAAACCAACTGGATGAAATGTCTTGGATTAGTCTCACTATTATCATTATATTGGCGGGTATGGTTGGCGGAATTATTAGTTTATATTTGTGCTCCATCATATTACGCTGGACGGGAAGTTGGTTTGGAGGGACGGGTACAAGTGTTGATATGCGTGTTGCATTAACGCGAGGTGTAAACGTTGTCCTCATTTTAGCTGGAGTTATATGGATTCCTGAGCTCTTGTTATTTGGGAAAGAGATGTTTACAGCTGATACACCAAGAATAGACGACAGCGCGGTATTATCCGGATTGCTTGTTTTTTTCAGCTTAATCGAAGTCGTTTTAGGTATTTGGGGATGTATCATTGGACTGAAGGCAATTGGAGAAGCGCATCAATTTTCTGCCTGGAAAGCGCTTTGGAGTGTTGTAGTGCCTGTTATTATTCTAATTTTTATCCTTGTATTTTTAGGGATTGTGCTTTCAATAGCTTTTTAGTGCGTTAGTGCAATCACACTCGATATTACGAGCTCGGAGCGTCCATGTGGACGTTCCGTTTTTCGTTTTGGGAAGTTCGTTGGACTTTCCCGAATAAAACCCAGTAAATAGGTAAAAAGCGAGAAGAAAGAGACACGATAAGTGATGAACCTAATAGTGCTAATAGGAATCCGCCTAGATACCATACATTTAAGATCACTTCCGTGTTAGTGGCGGGACGGAATTCACGATAAAGAGCTAAGAACAAAGGATGTACGAGGTATATGCCAAAGGCGAGTTCTCCAAGCCGATGGAATAAGTATGTCATATAGGATGGTAAACGATTATAAATAATGTAGGATAACTGGAGTAAAGCTAGTGCAGCTGTAAAAGTACGAATACTCCACAACGTTTGATACAGTGACAATTCATATTTCGCGCCGAATAGACGGAAATTATGCCAAATATATACCTCCGCTACACTTGAACTTAACCATAGAAATATAACGATTAGCTTCACGATTATAGGAGTAATGTTCTTCGATCGATATTTCTCCTTGCTGACCTCGAACCACTTTTTAATCTTCGGATACTTAATGCCTATCCAAGCCCCAAGCATATAATAGCTGAAGTATGAAAATGACCAGCTTCCATCGTATGGAATTTGTATATAATCATTCAGAATTCGGAAACCCCACTGTACAGCAATGCCAATTGGAATTGTCCATTTTATCAAGACAGGCCAGCGTTTTAAAGTAAGCATAACAAAGGGGAATAAGAGATAAAATTGAACGCTTATAAAGATAAAATAGAGATGGGCGTAGGCATTCCCTGTCAGTAATTTCACTGAAAAGTCAGTCATAACCTCCCCGATTGATTCTCCTGAATAATGAGTCATAAGCACAACCGTATAATATATAGCCGAGAATAATAGATAAGGGACAATAATAAGCGATAGCCTTCGTTTATAAAAGGTTTGAAGAAGAGTTTTTGTCATGGGTCGGTCAAAGTAGTTAAGAAAGAGAACGAAACTGCTTAGAAATATAAAAGTCGTCGTTCCAAACTTCATAAATATATTCAAGGCGTTATATATAATAAAGCTGTCATAATCCTTCATCTCAAGCGTTGCGAAAGAAGTTGCATGCACAGTCAGAACACCTAGAATGGCAAAAGCGCGGACAAGCCATAGCTCGTTCAAATGTAATTTAAATGTCGTATTTTGGATCATGCTAGTCTCCTTTCTATTTCTGCTTATAATTGAATTGGAAGCTGGTATTTATACCATTTTTATCTAAATGAAACAAATTTGTCAACTTAAAAAACTCCTAAATTAAAGGAAATAATAAAAATATTGCAACTTTTATCGGATTTAGTATGTTTAACATATGGGGATAAATCTCAAAATCTTGTAGGAGTTGAGTATATGTTTTTGAAAAAGAAAAGGTGGAGCGTTTCAATTGGTATAGTCGTATTATTTTTGATTGTTGCTAGTGCCTATTTATTTTGGCAACGGTCAAATTCAATAGTGAGTACTGAACCCATGCAGACGCTGCTTGAAGTAGAATCAAACGCCAAAATACAAGACAACTATGATGTCGTTGTAGTAGGCACTGATCCCGAAGGGGTTGTCGCTGCTATATCGGCTGCTCGTAATGGGCTTAAAGTGCTTCTAATAGATGGCAGGAAGCGGGAAATACTAGGTGGACTGATTTCACTTGGGTGGCTTAATTCATTAGATTTAAACACTTCTCCTGTCCAGTCGAAGATTCCGGGAAAGCTTAGTCTTTTAAATAAAGGTATATTCCAAGAATGGTATGATCAGCTTGAAGGTACTTCTGTAGACATTACATCAGCAGCAAATCTATTCTATTGTATGGTAAAGGCAGAGCCGAACATTGACCTTCATATGGGGTTGGAATCCATAGAGCCTATTACGAATGATGAAAAAGGAACGAAGGCAGTTGTAGGCATTCGTTTGCTGAAGGCAGTTGGAACGGAGCAGCGAGTGAATACGGCTTATGTAATAGATGCAACGCAGGATGCTGATATAGCAGCACTCGCCGGTGTGCCATATACTGTAGGTCGCGAGGATATCGGAAATCCAGAAGCGCAGCAAGCAGTTACGTTGGTGTTTAAGCTCAGCGGCGTGACACAGGAGGTGTGGAATTCATTCAAAAAGATGGATGATGGCACCGGTGTGGATAAGATGAGTGCGTGGGGATTTGGCAAAGCTAAACTATACGAACCTACTGACCCTGAACGTGTTGGATTGAGAGCACTTAATATCGGCAGGCAAAATGATGATACGATTCTCATAAACGCCATGCACATCCTTTATATTGATCCCTTTGATCCTGAGTCTGTAAAGGAAGGATTTGAAATTGGGCAAAAAGAAGCCCCACTCATTGCAGAGTACCTGAAGAAAACGTTCAAAGAGCTGAAGGATACGGAATTCGCCGGAACAGCACCTGAGCTTTATGTTCGTGAGACTAGACATATCCAAGGGGAATATCGGTTAACGGCGGTTGATGTTCTGGATAACCGTGATTTCTGGGATGCGATTGCTTATGGCTCATATGAAGTGGATATGCAAAGGGTGAGCCAACATGACAGAGGTGCTATTGTTGTTCATCCCAAGCAATATGGCGTTCCCTTCCGAACGCTTGTGCCTCAAAAGGTTGACGGTTTACTCGTTGTTGGCCGTGCGAAGAGTGTAGATACGATTCCTCATGGGAGTGCGCGTGTCATTCCACTAGGAATGGCGACGGGTGAAGCGGCAGGTGCGGCAGCGAAGCTCGCAATCGATAATAAGATGTCATTCCGTGCACTTTCCAAGTCTGAATTACATATTGCACAATTACGTAAAATGCTGCAAAAGCAAGGTATGAAGCTTGAAATGGAGCAATTTGATAAACCGGACTATGCGAAGCATAGAACGTATAAGGGCTTGTTGGCTGCAGTTAGTATGTTCGTCACTATTGGCGGAGATCATAATGAATCGTGGGATCTTGACGGACTCTCAACAGTAGGGAAATTCCATAGCAATATGGCTCAGGTGAGGAGAGTGCATTCAACTGTGTTTAAAGGCGAAGTATACGCTGCCTTACAGGCTTTAAAGGAAGAAGAGAAAAAGCAGTCCTTATCTTTAGATCGAGCAGCGTCTATCATCCTCCTTACAGCCAATGAAACCATTGCACCGGAAAATGCCGTACAGAAATTACAAGCTCGCAAGTGGGTAACAGCAGATACATTGAATCAGATTAAGGACAAAAAGAGACTAACAAATGGTGAGACATTTCTTCTTATCCGTGATGTTGTTGAATATCACGCTGGTGTAGTGTATGAGTAGTTTATATCCTTTGATTGAGAGTTAACATAGCCAATGCTAAAATAGAAACAACTATTGTTACGCTGATGATGAGAGGAAGATTGATGTTGAGTAAATTTTGGAATCCGCTAACCGCTTCTCTAGTACCTTATGTGCCGGGAGAGCAGCCGAAGGATAAAACGTATATTAAGCTGAACACGAATGAAAATCCTTACCCGCCTTCTCCTAAAGCGATTGAAGCCATTACAGCAGCCGCAAATGCAGATTTACGTTTATACCCAGATCCGACCTGCGATGGGCTAGTACAAGCAGCTGCCAACTATTACGGCCTGTCTRCCGAGCAAGTCTTTGTGGGCAACGGCTCAGATGAGATTTTGGCATTTGCCTTTGCCGCGTTTTTTGATCCAGCTAAGTCTGTGTTATTTCCGGATATCACGTACAGTTTCTATAAGGTGTACGCTAAGCTCTACGGTTTGAATACGGAATTGATTACGCTGGACGAGCAGTTTAATGTGCAGGTTGAACATTTTAATCAGCCAAATAGCGGCATCATCATACCTAATCCAAATGCGCCTACAGCGCAGGTCATTTCACTGAAGGACATTCGTACTTTGCTCGACATGAATCCGAATCAAGCTGTCATTATCGATGAGGCCTATATTGATTTCGGCGGCGAGTCTGCAATAGAGCTGATCGAACATTACCCTAATTTACTCGTTGTGCAGACACTGTCCAAGTCTCGTTCGCTCGCAGGGCTGCGTGTCGGCCTGGCGTTCGGCAGTGTGGAACTGATTGAGGGCTTGAATCGGATCAAAAACTCATTTAACTCCTATACGCTAGACCGTCTAGCTCTTGCTGGAGCAGTTGCTGCACTAGAGGATGAGGCGCATTTCCAAGAAACAACGGCGATGGTTATTCGTACACGTGAGCTTGTTACGGAGCAATTACTAGCATTAGGTTTCCTTGTAACCGATTCGAAAGCGAACTTCGTGTTCATTTCGCATCCTGAGATTGCGGCTAAACAAATTTTTCAACAGCTTCGTGAAAAAGGTGTGCTTGTCCGATATTTCGATCAGCCGCGTATTAATGAATACTTGCGTGTCAGTATAGGAACGGATGAAGAGATGGCATCGTTTATCACCGCTATAGAAGAAATTGTAGGTCAGTAATGAAAGAAGAAAATAATGAACAAATCATTATTGGGCGTTCGATGCGATTAGTCGTTCTATTGAGTATCATCTATGCTTTAGCAGGCAATGCGTTTTTCTATATCTCTTACTATAACGGTGGTATAGTTGAATATAGCTATTTGATAGCTGTATTTCTGATGGCGGCATACGCTGCACCGATCATACGTTTTTTTCGGAATCGTCATTGGTATTTCCCAATATTCATCTTTTTGTTTTGGATCCCGTTTAGTGTGCTTTTCGCTTTTGTGTTAAGCAAGCTTCTTAAGCTAACTCTTTATGATTATGATTTCGGATTACTACTCGTATATTTCCTTGTATTAAATGTCATGATTACGGTGCTCGGAATAACACTAGGAATTGTAGTGAATGGGATAACGGTAATTTGGGTTAAGTATAAGGGTAAGCAAGCGAAGGTATAATATCATTAAAAAAACAGCCATACATGCATCTCCATTTGGAGAGTATGTATGGCTGTTTTTACATAAATATAAGATGGATATGTATCTACTTGTAAACACGACCGACGTAGTATTCGACAACATCGCGAATGATCATAAAAGCATCGCCATTCGTTAACTTGGATTGGTCAGTTATACCGTCTATTGTTTCTTGTTTAATCCAATTACGGTTTAACATTTCCTCAAGCGTGAGCTCGTTCGCCTTCTTAACATCAATCGTATAAGCGATTGTTTTTATGGCCTGCTCTAACGTTAGGGGCGTTTTTGTAGGATTGCTTACGCCTTTAATAGCCTCATTAGGATCTCCAAAGAAAAAGTCGGGATGCGTTTTTTGTACTTTGTTCATACTGTAAACGAATCGTTGGAAGTTAGATGTACCGTCGAGATCAAAGTCTTTGTTATGTTCTCCTCCCGATGTTAACATCATGCTTGCAGCCGCTACTAGTCCTTCGTAGTCTTTATGTTTGACATAATAAGGAGCTTCGAAGGTATTCATCGTTAGATCCACGCCTTGCTCCGTCAAGCGGGTGCGAAGACTGGCAATTAGTTCTTCCGATTTGGATAGATCACGCAGTGTAATGTTGTTTTCCATCGTCATCTTGACGGCGATTCCAGCTGCTTCGGCGGTAGCCATGCCTAGCGGGATAACCCGCGCGCTGCCATGCGGCACGGAATCGAAGCTAGCAGCTCTGCCAACAACAAGCAAGCCATCCACCTTCAGCGGTACTAGAGTACGGAAGGGTACACCATATTGAATTGGTGCCATCATAATTTTTCCGTTATCTGTATGTTTGGTGCTTTGAATATCTACGTTATACGAACCGTAGGCAATCGCATCCCAGTGGTCTCGGTTGTTCAGTAAATCGGCTAACGTTAGTCGATATTCACCTTGGAAATGCCGAGATTCTCTTACATAGAGCTCATCTGCAGTGCCGGCAAACTTCAGATCTTTAAGCTCTTTAAAGTTCTTCTTTAAATATTCAACGATCCGCGGTGCTTCTGCCCGGCCGATTTCCAAAGCTTCTTCCACTGATTTAGGGTCAAGAGGGTCGACCTTAAAAATATGCATGGCATTAATAAGTATCGTTTCATCGTTTTGTCTGCCGATATTTAATCCGCGAATTTTCACTCGTTCTGGATTGCTGGACACATAATCTTTAGCGTCACCGAAGCCCCACGCGCTCGTAGCATCGATGCCAGAACCTTTATGCCCAGCGAAGGAATTCCAAATTTTCTGTGTAACTCCGCCCATTTTGAACACGAGTGTGACCGCCATTTGAGCTTCTGGATCATTGATGTCCTCTAGTCCTATAGTAAATGGAGCTCCTGCGGCTGCAGCGATGTCGCCGTCTTGCGTGGCATCAATGACCGCATGCGAGAGAACATTGATTTCACTACCGTCTTCCTTTACTATCCGCAGGCCGGTAACGGCGGTGTTTCCGCTAGTGCCTGCTTCTGTAATAGGCTCCATCTTCTGAACTTTCATAAGTAAGTCGATATTGGGTTCATTCTTCACCATCTTGTAGAAGGCATTAGCTGCCGTGTTCGTATCGAAGGATGTGCCTTCAACTTGATCATACCATTCTCTAAACAATCCTTCATTTAGAAACAAATGATTGCCAGAAGCATTTGTCTTCTTTGGTGAGTAGTTTAGATCCAGTGAATTCAGTTCTCCGATTGTCATAAGCCCGCCAAGAATTTCGCGGTTTCTGCCGTCTACAAGCAATACTTGCAGTCCGTTTCGCGCTGCAGATACAGCAGCGGCAATGCCCTCTGGGTCTGTACCGGCTACAATAACATCATAGTTGGTGTTAGTGGTTTCTATAGATTCGACAACCGCTAGCGGCTGTCGCTCATTCTTATTTACGGTCTCGTTCGATTTCACCCAAAGGCCGATAGCGGCTGAGGCTGTTATTAACAAGACTGCCGAGCTTACTACCACAACACTACGTTTATTGATGTTTGCATTGTTATCGTGCTTCGGTAAGCTGCCAAATAGCAGCCAAGAGAACGGAATGAACCGTGCTGCAATGCTGACGACAAGCCAAGATCCTCCGAGCATAAAGATCCAGCTGCCTAGAAAACGGAAATGCGCCATCCAGGATATGCCGTACCCTGGTATATATTTATCGTAAAAATTTAAAAAGATTAAATGAACTAAATAAATGCCAAACGAAAATTGACCTAGACGATATAAAGGCTTTGAAATAAATGCAGGCAAATATCTATAAATGATAAATGCAGCTTGGATAAGAACAAGTGCTGACAAAACGGCATGAAAAGCCCATAAAAACTCATATAAAAGCGGATCATATTTTGTACCATGAGAGCGGGCATTGAAGTAAATCGTAACATGAGAAATACCGACTATAAGCCAGGAGATCCATAGTGCGATCCATGCCGCTACGCGATAGCCTGTTGCGTGCTGCTTGCTAATAATGATCCATTCTTTAATTTTGGGATAGTAGATACCGAGCGCTGCTCCCAAAAAGAAGAGCGAGAAATAAGAGAGCGACCAGCTTCCTTTATTCTTAACATGCCAATCGTACAAGTTCATGAACACGAAAGCCCATTGGATAATAAAACCGAACGGAATAAGGAAATGAACGAATATAGGCTTCTTCTTTGTTAACCACAAGATAAGCGGGAAGAGTAAGTAGAACTGTATACTAATAAATACGAAATATAAATGCGAGTAGGCCTTCCCAGCCATCAGCAAATTGAAAAAGCCGTTCCATGTTTCCGGAGATAATAATGGTTTTCCTATATTATATTGCGATAATGCATAGTAAATCACTGAGAAAACAATATATGGAATAATGATATAAAGTATTCTTTTCTTGTAGAAAGATAATAGAAGTTTCCCGTTAATAGGACGGTTGTAGTAGCTATAAAATAGAACAAAGCTGCTTAATAGAATGAAAGTAGGTGTGCCGAATTTCATGAAAATATTAATGAAATTATAGAAAAAATAATAGCCGGAATTTAACATGCTGATAGATGCTGCTGCACTAGCATGTACAGTCAAAACGCCAAGAATTGCCAAGGCACGAACAAGTTGAAGCTCTGGAATATGTTCGTTCTTTCTAATAGATGGAGTTGTCATAATCAACCTTTCTTACTCTTATTTTTTGTGGTTTATAACATGTAGATACTATCATTTAAAGGTGGGGTTTGCAACTTGAATCAGACATTTTGAGAGGGTATATATGGCAACAAATGATAGATAAAATGATAGGGAATATAATAGATTTTCAATTTATTATTTATTTGTAAATCCAATTATTCCTTGATTTTTGGTGTGGGTACGAATAAAATATACTAAGCCTAACGTTCGTTAGGTAATCGGGTGTGGAACGGATGGAGGCGCGGAAGATTAGCCAATTACTTTCAACAGCAGAGCGAATTAAGCTGGCAGCATTGACGATGTTTACGGAATCGGGCTATGAAGGAGCTTCGTTGTCTGAAATTGCGAAAGCGGTCGGTATTAAGACCCCTTCTATTTATGCGCATTATCAGTCGAAGGAGCAGCTTTTTCAGCAGCTTATTGGAGAAGTGATAACGCAAGAAAGGGAACAATACATAGAGCTTCTTCAAGCTATGAAGCAGATTCCCATAGAACAGCAGGTATACCGCATTTTTGATTTTTTTACTGATCTTACACATCTAACAACAGGGCAAGCATTTTTGAAGCGTACTATTCTTGTTCCGCCGCGTCATTTGCGGGATCAGCTGCGAAGTGATTTTTTGCGGCATGAGGATATATTAACAGAAGGACTTCGCTCGGTTATACGGCATGGGATTTCGATGGGTATCTTTAAAGCTGCTGAGGAAGAACACAAGATTGCTGTCTTCTATGTTTGCGTGGATGGTTTGCTGGTGGAAAACCAGTTATATGAAGAGCAGCTGTTTCATAAAAGGAAGCAATTAGTTTGGCAATCATTATGGCGGCTATGGACGATGACAATGACAACGAGAGAGGATTGATTAATGATGCAATGGGTTTATTTGCTGATGGCCGGCTTCCTGGAGGTTGGCTGGACGTTTGGCCTCAAATATTCTGAAGGTTTCACAAAGCTTGTACCAAGCTTGATTACGGTTGTTCTGCTGGTTATCAGCTTTACGCTGTTCGCTAAGGCGATGCGTACGATTGAAATCGGCGTTGCCTACGCAATGTTTACGGGCATAGGTACTGTGGGTACCGTCATTGCCGGTATACTCTTTCTGGATGAGCCGGTTGATTTTTGGCGATTATTTTTTATCGCCTTGTTAGTTGGAGGCATTGTCGGGCTTAAGCTGGTCTCCAAAGATAAGCCTGCTCAAGAGCCAGAAAAGGCGGGCGTATAATTATGGTATGGGTATTTCTAATTATTTCTGGCTTGGGTGAGGTTGGCGGTGTCACCTTCATGAAGCTGTCAGATGGATTCAAAAAGTGGAAGGGTACAGTTGGTGCAATCATATCAGGCTTTATAAGCTTTTACTTCTTATCTAAAGCGCTGCAATCCATTCCGATAAGCACCGCATACGGGATATGGACGGGAATTGGTTCTGTAGGCAGTGTGGTGCTGGGCATGTTTCTGTTCGGTGAGTCACGGGATTGGCGTAAAATGATCTTTCTAACTATGATCATTTCTGGAATTATTGGTCTTAAAGTCATTAGCTCATAAAATGCGAAAGCAGCGTTCACCATAGTTGGTGACGCTGCTTCGCCAAGCTCCTTAGATGGTCCATCAACTTCGATTTCCATAAATGATTAATTATCTTTGTCGAAAGCCTTTAGCAGCTCCTGCGCTCGCTCGAAGTCATTCTTTTTTACATGAATTCGTTTCAGGGAAGTGCCCTCATTTGTAATTTTGGTTTTTAAGCCATTTGTCTTCAAATAAGCTTCTAAGCGATCAATTACCTCCGAGCGTGAACCACCTTCCGTACGTAAAGCAGACCATTTACTCCCGAACAGTGCCAATGTGCATCACCTCCACAAAAGAATGCGAAGCAAATCGCAAATATTCAACAGCACTAAAAGCACTATTTATATATATTCAGCAACGGCATGTAAACATGTCATTCTCAACGAAAAATTCACAAAATAAGCTCCTTTTCACCTCACGAAGATTCGTGTTTTAAAAGGCTCCAAATTCTTGGGGTGCATAAGAGAGGAAGCCATGCTGCATGCTAAGCAAGTCATATTTATTGGCTACCTGGCTATTGACAAATAGAACTGTAATGTATAAAATTACAGTATAAAGCAGGGAGGCCCGCTCACATTGAATAGCGAATTTACGATAGCCGTACACAGTCTCGTTTACTTAGCTTATTTGCCGGAACGGATGGCTAGCAGTGAGATGATTGCCGAGAATGTCGGCACACATTCCGCGCGCGTTCGCAAAGTAATGAGTGGTTTACGCAGAAGTGGTTATGTCGACACGCGTGAAGGATCAGGCGGTGGTTACCGACTGACAATCGATCCTAGCAGCGTTACACTAGCCGACATTTATCGTGTTATGGCACAAGGATCGCTTATTCCGAGCTGGTGTTCTGGCAATCCTGAGATGGATTGCGTCGTGGGTTCGAATATGAATCAAGTCATGTTCGGAATATTTTGCACGGCAGAGAAGCAATTAGAGAACCACTTTAACGCGATTACGATTCAAGATGTGCTTAGACAGATTCATGCGTGCGGTTAGTAGGTAAGTAATAAGTAATTGATGAGACGGGTTTTCCCTTGATCATACACATTGTTTAGAGAGGATGATTGAAATGGCAGTAGCATTGACTAAAGATAATTTCACTCAAAGCATTCAAAGCGGCGTTTCCCTTGTAGATTTCTGGGCACCTTGGTGCGGACCTTGCAAAATGCAGCTTCCTATCATTGAGGAGCTATCAACTGAGCTTGAAGGTCAAGCGGTAATCGCGAAAATTAACGTTGACGAAGAGCCTGAACTTGCATCGCAATTCGGCGTTATGAGTATTCCAACACTCATTATGTTCAAAGACGGTCAACCAGTTGATAAAATGGTTGGCGTTCAAAGCAAAGATGCTCTAAAAGCAAAAATTGCTGGTCAAATGTAATCAAATCGTAATCAACAATTACGAATAAATGGTTTTATCAAATATCGCCCGGTATCAGTCATTGGCTGATTACCTTGCGATATTTTTTTTGTGTGAGAATGCGCAACTTCTTGATAACATGGCACGTCTAAATAGCGATAAACTGGAAAACCATGGGAGGCGAAGAAGTGAAGAAGAATAACCGGAAGAGGCTTGTAGTAATGTTGGCTGCAGCTATGATGATGAGTGTTTTGCCAACAGCGACATTTGCTGAGAGCGTTAACAAAACGGGGCTGGAGAAATCAGCAACATCAGTGGGAGGCTCTATGGAGGAACCAGCAGTTCCGAAGGCTGATTTGGCAGTGACTAAGGAGAAGGCAGAAGCACTTGCACGGCAATACGTAAGCATTCCAAAGGAGTATTTACTTCAAAGCTCGAATTTCTCTATGGACATGATGGGTAATGGGAAGCAAAATGTTTGGGGTCTCGATTTTGTTAAAAAAGTAAATGGTAAAGACCAAGGAAGTATTAATGTACGCATAAATGCAGATTCAGGGCAATTGTTAGCTTTCAATTCTTACGTTAACAATCCGACCGCTAAACCAACATATCCGCTTAAGGTTGAACGTGACAATGCACAGGAGATAGCCCTTAAATTTATTGGGAATGTAGCTTCCCCCTATTATAAACAAATTAAGTTTAACTCTGAGTACGGCGTGCAGCTACTTCCTCCGTTAACGGGTGAAGTACGACATGCATTGCGCTTTGACCGTATAGTAAACGGCATTTCGTATGTAGATAACTTTATCGAGCTTGAGGTTGACAGCGAGGGACATATATTACGATATTCCTTGCAATGGGACGATACCATTGTGTTCCCTGAGGTGAAAACACAGCTGACACTTGATCAAGCGACTGAGAAGCTGCGTGCTGCGGCTAGCCCAGTTCTTAACTATGTTATTCCTTACAACTCACAAGGTAAAATCAAGCCGCTGCTCAGCTATGAGCTGCAGCCCATATCCGTTGATGCGGTAACTGGTGAGAAGAAGGAAGAGCCGAATGATATGAATTATTGGAGCGGGACGATATCGGATACAGCTATAACCGCTAATCCGCTTGGAGAAGCACCTAAATCGGGAACAGTTAATGAAAAACAAGCGGTGGAAGCAGTGAAAGCAGCTTTCAAGCTCCCCGCCAATGCGGAGTTAAGCGGCACCAATTTTAGTGAGAATAGTAATGGACAAAGCGGCGAGATGGAATCCTTTTGGAATTTAAGTTGGACCTTGAAAAAGGATGGGAAAGAAACAGGCTCCGCATATGCTTCTGTGGATGGTAAAACAGGATCTATACGCAGCTTCAATAGTTACAATTACAATAGTGAGGCGCAAGCTGGAGGTACGAAGGTTACTCTGGATCAAGCCTCGGTAATTGCTATTGATACAATCAAGGCGCAACTGCCATGGTTAACTGATGAGCTGTACTTCGTTAAGCCTAATCCTAAACAATACGAAGATCGTTTAGGTAACACGGATTCGTATTATTTCAATTTTATTCATAAGATTCATGGCGCTGTTGTGGAATATGACAACATCAATGTAGCCGTTGATGCACGAACAGGAGATATTCGTAATTTTGATGCTTACATCTCCTCATTTGATTATGCGGACAAAGCGCCGAAAATGATCACGAAGTCTCAAGCTATTGCTAAATGGCTGAGTTACTATCGTACCCAGCTAACTTACCGCCTTGTACAGCAGTATACTTGGAACGGACAACCGATTCCGTTCGAGAAATATAATCTTATGAAGGCATCAGGAGAAATTAAAGGCGACGAGGTTGTAAGTAAAGCAGAGGCCGAGCTAGTGTATGTACTTGTACCGCGGATTATTGAAGAATCGGTATTTTTGGATGCAGAGACAGGCAACTGGCGGAACCGGGAAACTGGAGATTTGACTCAGCTTGAGAAGCCTAAGGCGCTAGATGTAGAAGGTCACTGGGCGCAGCGACAATTGGAGCTGATGGTTGCTTATAAGGCACTGGATGTCGTGGATGGCAAGGTTCGTCCTAATGAAGCGGTCACACGCGGTGAGTTAATTAAGATGCTGGTGCTAGCAAGAAATAGCGGTCGTTCGCTTGGTAATTTTGACACGGCAGCCTCTGCTAAGGAAATGGCATCGTTTAACGATGTAGGTATGGATTCGAGCTATTTCTTGTATGTAGAAAGTGCTTTGGAGCAAAATCTAATTGATCTTGGAGACGGCTCGTTTAATCCGGATGGCAAAGTGTCGCGAGACGAGATGGCTGAGCTAATCGTACGCGCGCTAGGATACAATGCGCTGGCTAATTACGATTACATTTTCGAAGCTTCCTTTAAAGATGCCGCTCAGATCGAAAATAAAGGACAATCGGCAATCGTGGTCGGCTTGAAAATTATGAGCTTAAGTGACGGCAAGTTTTTGCCGAAGAAACAAGTGACTCGCGCGGAAGCATCGGTAGCTTTCTTCCGTTACCTGCAATCGCGTGCTGAACTTCAAGAAGCTCCGATTAGAATGTAGCGCTTTAAGCGAAGGAATTGGAGTAGTATAGACTTATGTGAAGAGGTAGTAGCACTTTAGAGAAGAGGCGGTAGCGCTTAAGAGAAGAAGCTGTAGGCGACTCAGTCGCTTACAGCTTCTTTGATTTGTGATTGCTTGGCTTTAAAATAGCCGAAAGCTAGCAGAGATGAGTCGACATCAGGTGGAAATGAGTCTATATCGAGCGGAAATGAGCGAAAGTGAGTCGAGATGGGTTGAGATGTGTCGTTATGAACCATAACGATTCGTGACGATACATAAGGATGCGTAACGACCTGTAACCATCCGTAGCCACCCGTAGCGAACCGTAATTAGAGCTATAAGCACAAAAATTGATCTTACAGCCGTCAAATTAGCCTGAAAACGAGCTGTAAGCGTCAAAATGATGCTTACAGCGTCGGTATTTACGATTTGCCTAGCCGAAAGCGGTCTGTAAACACGAAAATCGATCTTACAGCTCTAAAAATAACTTAAAAATGAACTGTAAGCACCAAAATGATGCTTACAGTTTTCTTGCTCGTATTTTGACTGAATACTTCAGCGGAAAGGGGGAGTTCACGGGATCATAAACATGACCATAAACATGACCATTAACATGATCATAAACCTGGTTAACGCCTTAGAAGACTGTCCTTTTAAAAGTTGATACTGAATTACTGAGTTACTTTATTACGGTGTTACTGAGCGTTAAATATTGTAAGAGTACTTTCTTGGTCTTTGCTTCACTATCCCTTTAGTTCAGGAAACAAATTGAAAGTTATAAATGAAATATTTTCTCTAATATTGCTTTGTTCGGTATCCACATTATATCCACCGATAGTTAGCATTTTTTAGAGATAGGAGCAGATGGCACGGCGCACGGCACTAATCAGTTTTCTTCTTTTTTGACGAGTAATTGGTGACTGATTTGCTATCCTCAATGGTATCGTTGACGAAAGCCATGTCCTGATTTTTGGCCTTCATGTTTGTAGTTCCTTTGTAATTGCCTTTGTGATTTTGATTTTCCAAAAGAAAAACCTCCTAATATAGTGTGGTTTGTTCATGTGCAAAAAAAACTTAAAAGGACGCGACTGCTTTACGTTTCAAATCAGTATCATAAATCTAAACTTGTTCATGCTGTAGTATTTCCTTAGGCGCGTAAACCATTCTGATCTGCTGCCCAAAATGAAAGGAAGCTCTGTTTTGGAGTTTATTATTGTTGTGAATTAGAGGTGAATAATTGATACATGAAATAAAAAACGTTTCATTTAATAAGCACATAAAAGGCTAGAAGTTCGTTTAAAAGTGCATGCTGTTAGCCTTAGTGCTTTCAATGTGGGGGTTGCTAGGGTATAATAGCTGAAGTTGTTTACTTTCGGGAAAATAGGGGTGTCTAATAGCATGGCATTGAAAGCAGGGATTGTAGGTCTTCCTAATGTCGGTAAGTCGACATTATTTAACGCGATAACGCAAGCGGGCGCAGAGTCTGCTAACTATCCATTTTGTACAATTGATCCGAACGTAGGCGTTGTTGAAGTGCCTGACGTACGTCTAAATAGGCTGGTTGAGCTTGTTGTTCCAAAAAGTATCGTTCCAACGGCTTTTGAATTTGTTGATATTGCCGGTCTGGTTGCAGGTGCGAGCAAAGGTGAAGGGCTAGGCAACAAGTTTTTGGCGCATATCCGTGAGGTAGATGCCATTGTTCATGTTGTACGTTGCTTCCAAGATGAGAACATTACGCATGTTTCCGGTAAAGTGGATCCAATTAGCGATATCCAAACCATTAATTTGGAGCTAATCTTAGCTGATATTGATTCGGTTGACAAAAAAATCGATCGTTCACGCAAAAACCTAAAGGGCGGCGACAAAAAGGTTGCCCAAGAAATAGAAGTGCTTGAGCGTATTAAAGAAGCTTTGTACAATGATTTGCCTGCTCGCAGTTTAGAGCTAAGCGATGATGAGAAGCTGCTTGTTCGTGATCTGCATTTGCTTACGATGAAACCGGTTTTGTATGCGGCTAACGTGAGTGAAGATGAGGTTTCCAATTCTGATGATAATGAATACGTGCAAAGAGTGCGTGAATTTGCTGCTACTGAAGGTGCAGAAGTAGTGCCGATCAGCGCGAAAGTTGAAGCAGAAATTGCTGAGCTTGAGGGCGAAGACAAAGAAATGTTTATCGAAGAGCTAGGCATGTCGGAGTCAGGTTTGAATCGTTTGATTAGTGCTGCGTACAAGCTGCTTGGTCTATATACGTATTTTACTGCTGGTGTACAAGAAGTTCGGGCTTGGACAATTCGCAGCGGAACGAAAGCTCCACAAGCTGCTGGTGTTATCCATACTGATTTTGAGCGCGGATTTATTCGTGCAGAGGTTGTGTCCTTTGAAGACCTATCAGCAGCAGGCAATATGGGAGCGGCTCGTGAAAAGGGGCAAGTTCGTCTTGAAGGCAAAGATTATGTCGTTCGTGATGGCGACGTTATCCATTTCCGTTTTAACGTTTAAATGACCGAATAAGTCATGCAATAGCCCTGGAAGTGCATATTTATGCGCTTACGGGGCTTTGTTGCTGAATAGAAGCTTGTAGCAAACGGAAGATTATTAGCATATGAAGAGTAGAGCGTGCAACTAACTTTTTTTGTGAGAAAAAGAGTTGGAGCGGGATCTGAAAGTATCCAGCTGTAAATCGAAACCAGTTGTCGATACAACGGCGCAATTATGCTATAATGAACAATATCCTAATGGAATAAACAGAGGTGAATGATCGTGTTTGACCGTTTACAAGCGCTCGCAGACCGGTATGAGAAGCTGAGTGAGCTTTTGTGTGATCCAGATGTATCTAGTGATCCCAAGCGACTTAGAGAGCTCTCCAAGGAACAGTCGGATTTACAAGAGGCGTATAATGCCTTTACGGAATATAAACAAGTAACAGAGCAGCTTGATGAGGCTAAGCTGATGCAAGCGGAAAAGCTTGATGATGAAATGCGTGAAATGGTGAAAATGGAAATTGACGAATTGAGTCAGCGTCAGGCTGAGCTCGATGAGCAAATTCGCATTGTTTTGCTGCCGAAGGACCCGAATGATGATAAGAACGTTATCGTTGAAATTCGCGGTGCTGCGGGTGGTGATGAAGCTGCTTTGTTCGCGTATGAGCTATATCGTATGTATACGAAATTTGCGGATACGCAAGGCTGGCGTGTTTCATTGATGGACTTTAGTGAGAATGACGTTGGCGGCTTCAAAGAGGTTATCTTCATGGTTCAGGGCAAAGGCGCCTACAGCAAGCTGAAGTTCGAGAGCGGTGCACATCGCGTGCAGCGTATTCCAGTAACGGAGTCGGGCGGACGTATTCATACATCGACCTCAACGGTTGCGGTTATGCCGGAAGTTGAAGATGTTGAGATTGAAATTTTCGATAAAGATATTCGTGTGGATACGTTCTGTTCCAGTGGAGCGGGCGGTCAATCCGTTAATACGACGAAGTCGGCCGTTCGGGTATTGCACGTGCCAACGGGTATCATGGCGACTTGTCAGGATGGTAAGTCACAAAATGAGAATAAAGCGAAGGCTCTCGCAGTGCTTCGTGCCCGAATATCGGATGTTCGCCGTCAAGAGGAAGAAGCGAAGTATGCTGGCGAACGGAAGAGCAAGGTAGGTACGGGAGATCGCAGTGAACGTATTCGTACGTACAATTTCCCGCAAAGCCGTGTTACGGATCATCGGATCGGATTGACGCTTCATAAGCTTGAATCGGTAATGAACGGTGATATTTCGGAAATTATTTCGTCGCTCACGATTGCTGAGCAAGCCGATATTATGGAACGTGATATGACTTAACATGAAATGCGCTGGGCTGCTGTTTGCTATATGCAAGCAGTGATCCGGCGCTTTGTTTTGATCAGGTACATATAGGTACTAGAACTGGTATTAGTTGCCCTAAATCGTGGGCGATTCATTGAAGCGGGATTAGGGGATGCAGTTAGCTGGAAAATTGATTATAAGAAAATAATTAAGTTGAAGCCTCGGGTGACAGGCAGTGCTGAGGGCTGGATATAGTAGTTAAAATTCAAGGCTTATATAGTGGTGAGTGTATGATAATTGGACGGAATGGGGTGCTGATCGAATGAGTGAGTCAAAGGATGGGCAATGGTTTGCGTGGCCGTTAACGATCAGGGAGGCTTGCATGCGTGCGACTTTGTTGTTGAAGGCCGAGGCGGTGGAAGAGCCGCGTAACAATGCGGAGCTGCTGCTTATGCACGTGCTTGGTATTAATAGGGCTATGCTTCTTCGTGATGGTAGTGAGCCATTTCCGGCCGGAAAAATAGAAGAATGGGAACGGCTTGTGCGTCGCAAGGCGATGGGAGAGCCGGTTCAGTATATGATCGGGGAGCAGTGGTTCTACGATCGCCCGTTTGCAGTGTCACCAGCGGTGCTTATTCCGCGCCCCGAAACGGAGCTGCTCGTTGAAGCGGTGATTGAGGAGGCAGATCGACTTTGGCCATCTGCTAGTGGGGAAGTGCCGACAGTTGTAGACGTCGGCACAGGCAGCGGCGCCATCGCCGTGACGCTAGCTTCGCAGCGTCACGCTTGGCGCGTGTGCGCGTCCGATCTATCGCCGGAGGCGCTGGCAGTCGCCCGCACGAATGCGGCCCGCCATGAAGCGGCGGACCGGATCATATTCGTGCAGGGCGACCTACTCGTGCCGTTCCTGCCTCGGCACGACCAAGGCACTGCCTCGCACGTCGGCATTCGCATCGACGTGCTCGTATCCAATCCGCCGTATATACCGGCGGCGGATATGCTAGACCTGCAGCGCGAAGTGCGCGACTTTGAGCCGCACCTCGCGCTGGATGGTGGGGCGGACGGGCTTGTGCCGTATCGCCGTATGCTTGAGCAGCTTACGCTGCTCACACAAATGCCGCGCATTGTAGCTTTTGAGCTTGGCATTGGCCAGCCGCGTATTGTTGCCGAGCTAATGCGAAGTATGAATGCGTGGGATGACATCCGCATCATTAGCGATTATGCTGGCATTGAGCGTCACGTTATCGCAACGCAGTCGCAGCCTCATTAGAGGCTGCGTTTTTCAAAATATAGGAAAGGATAAGTTTCACTATTATACTCATGCCTATATTTTTTCGAGAAACCGATCGTCCTTAGATAAGGACGACGAAGTCGTTTCTTCTTAAAATATAGGAAAGTATAAGTTTCACTTTAATACTCATGCCTATATTTCACCGCGAAACGAGCTATTACCGCCAGAGGACGGCGACAGCCGTTTACGCTTGTTCACTCCACTCACTTCACAGAGAGATATCCCAGCTTCTGCGAAATGACGCGGCCGGCTTCCACCACGGATGCCGCGATTTCGGGGAGCTGTTCATTCGGAAATCGGTGAACGGCTCCAGATATGCTGATTGCACCTGCGACGTAACCAAACATTTCGAAAATAGGAGCGCTGATACACCGTGCTCCTTGCGTTATTTCCTCCATATCAACCGCAAAGCCTTGTTCACTTATTTGTGCCAGTTCTTTAAAGAATGAGCTTTCTTCGGTAATGGTGTTAGGTGTCAGCCGAGGGAGGCCTTTTGCTGTAATCATATCCCTTACTTGATCTTCCCGGAGAAACGCGGCAATTACTTTGCCTGTTGCGGTAGCATGGAAAGGGGACTTAGAGCCGACCTTGTCCGACATCCGAAGAGCATAGGTTCCTTCAATGATCTCTACATACAAAATTTCTTGCTCCATAAGTACGCAAAGGTTGACCGTGTCGCCATATTTTTCGACCAGATTGTTCATTTCCGTTATAGCGGCATTGCGTAAAGAGCTTCGCTCCAGCAGGTTTTTCGTTATGATCAGCTGCTTGTACCCCAAGCAGTATTTGCCGTCTTCTTCGCTGCGGGCAATGAATCCGCGTTTTTCTAATGTCAGGATGATTCGGTATAACGACGATTTCGGTTGGTTAACCAGTTCTGCCAGTTCTATCAAGCTCAATGAATCGTGAACGGATAAAACCTCGAATACATCCAATGCTTTCTCGATTGAGTGGATCGAATAACGATCCTGCTTGTCTTTCTCCAATGCTACACTTCCCAACTAAGAGAGTTTAATGAGTTGGCCTCCGTCAATGACCATGCAGTGTCCAGTCATGTACCGCGATTCGTCGCTAGCCATGAACAAAGCAGCCGAAGCGATATCTTCAGGTTGCCCAACACGCTTCATAGGAATTGATTTCAGGTATTCTGCAATGGCAGGAGGATTGTCGATGAGCGGCTTCGTCAACTGCGTTTCGATAAACCCAGGGCAAAGTGAGTTTACGCGAATGCCGTACGGCGCCAAATCCACAGCCATCGACATTGCCAGTAAATTAATGCCTCCTTTGGACGCATTGTAATGGGCTTGGTCCGCTTCGGCCGACAGCCCGTTCACACTCGACATCTGGATAATCGAGCCGCCGTTTTCTTGCTTGACCATCTCTTTGGCAACGCGTTGGGAGACGAGGAAGGTTCCCTTCAGGTTAATGTCCATATGCCAGTCCCAATCCTCTTCTGTGATTTCCAGGAAAGGCGCGGTGCGATTGACCCCCGCATTGTTTACGAGAGCATCGATCTGTCCCCACTCCTGCAATGTATCATCGATCATTCGATCCACATCTGATCGGTATCGTACATCCGCTTCGATGGCAATCGCTTGGCCTCCAAGGTTAGTTATATAAGCGGCAGTATCTTCTAGCGCTTTTTTGTCGAGACCGGTAACGGCGACTTTCGCGCCTTCAGCTGCAAACCGGATGGCAATTGCCCGGCCAATTCCTTGAGACCCACCAGTCACGAGCACGACTTTTTCTAACAGTCTCAACCTATTAACCTCCTTATTTCGTTTATTGGTTTGTGTGTGTTCGTTTATTGGTTCGTGTGAATGACCGACTCACACGTCTTCTTCTAAGATCCCACACCAATCAACTATTATTTCAGCATACCATCGAATCAACGTACTATAAGAAGTGATATCGAGATATTCATCTGCCGCATGCGCGTTGCCCCCGCTCGGACCAAGCACTAGCGCCGGCGTATGGCTGAACAAGTTAAACATAAAACCATCGCAGGCAAAAGGTGCCCCTGTTGGAGGCTCGGGGTTGTGACCGAGTACCTTTGCACCGCAATCGGCAGTCAGCTTCAGAAACCGAGCGGTCTTATCGTCGGCCTTCATTTCGCTGGCGGACAAATAGCGGATTAAGGGTCGAATCTGCGGTTTGCACTTTTGCAGCAGCGGATATTTAGAAAGCTGAGTTTCGTAAAAGGTCCATAGATCCGCGATAACCTCATCGCCGGTCATTCCCGGATAGCCTTCAATCCAGAAATTCACTTCTCCGGTTGCAGGGAGCTTCTCTTGCAGCTCGCGATTCACGTCTCCGGAACTAATCGTTAGAAGGGTCACTTCCGCTTTCCGAGCTCCATTCCACCACGCCGGTACTTCTAAACTTTCCTTACGGTAGGCATCATAAGCACGAAGAAGATTTGCGAAATCGATCGTTGCTTCGAGTGCACTCACCAGTTCTTCACCTGCGAAGCCGATTCCGCTGCGACCGGTGAAAGTGGCTTTCCAGATACCGCCTCCGAGGTGAGCCGGATAAAGCTTCATGTTCGAAGGCTCCGGAATGATCGCCATATCCGGATTTGGTCCGCGAAGCCGCCCTGCCAGAGTGCCGTTGGCGCCTCCGTGCTCCTCGTCCACAACGCTTTCGACAAATACATTTCCTGCAATCGGGATATTAAGCGCTTGCAAACATTTGACCGCCATCAATGCGGCAGCCATGCCGCCTTTCATATCGTACGCTCCTCGACCGTACAACTTGCCAGAATCTATTGTCCCGGAGAAGGGGGGATGGGTCCATGCTTCAGTTCCTTCATAGACGGTATCGGCATGCCCGGAGAACATCAAGGATCGTCCTTGACCGCCGCCGAAATACCGTCCGACAACATTCGGTCGATTGTTATAGTTGCGTGAATCCATATAGGCGGGATGCTCCCGCAAGCCAGGAACCTCAGAAAGTTCATACAGATCGACTTCGGCTTCTTGTGATCGCATCCATTCCGCGATGAAATGCTGATATTCCGCTTCATTGCCGGTTGGAGGATGATTGACACTTTCAATTTGCACCAGCTTGGAAGCAAACGCTAGTGACTCCGATTCATTTTCCATCATCCACCGATTAATCGATAGTGATATTTCCTCTCGACTCATTCGCAATGTCTGATCTCTCCCTCGTCAGCCTACTTATTCCCGCTTGGCGGGAGCATATGCAACAACGTCGATTTCTACCAAATAAGCGCCCAAATCAACTGGTGCTGTCGTTCTGGCTGGATAAGGCGAGTTGAACACTTCGGCGTATGTTTTGTTGTAACCAGGGAAGTCTTCGGTTCGACTGACATAAGCATTTGATTTTATGACATGGTCAAGCGTAAGCCCTGTCTTCTCGAGTATGATTTCAATATTATGCAGGCACTGCCGGGTTTGCGCTTCAATCGTATCCCCGACGACCTCTCTCGTTACAGGGTCAACGCCCACTTGACCTGACACATACACAAAATCGCCGGAACGGATGGCATGAGAGAAGGGTAGCGGAAATTGTGGTGCATTCTCAACATGGATAGCTTTTGACATAAAATAATCATCCTTTCGATCTCATTGAATAGTTAACGAATCTTGCCGCGCGCATCGACGCTAATCTTACGATCTATCTGCTCTCCACGAACTCCTTGCAACTCATCGTGGAGGTTCGTCGTTGTGCAGCAATGATTGGGAAGGAACAACAGCTGGTCGCCGATTTCAAATTGGACACCTTCTGGCACATGTACAATTCCGTGTTCCTCGCTCAACCGCTCCACATACACGCCGGGGTAATCGCGCGAAATACCGTGTCCGGGCATATGTGTACTGACGTCACTGCTGAATGTTTTTGAGCCGGCATCGATGATCACGGTTCCCTTTCGCGGAGTACTGACGACTGTGGCTAACACGTGCATGGCACATTCTTCTGGAGTGATTACACCAATCGCCAGCTGAGAAATGTCACCGAATACATACGCTCCCGGACGAATTTCGGTTACGCCGTCAATTTCGCCAATAAACTTGGAAGTAGGCGTGGAGCCGACGCTGATTTCTTCGATAGAAATTCCTAATTGCTCGAGAAGATGTTTGGTGCGGACAAGGCCTTCCGCTTCAATCTTGGCTGCATCTCGTACTTGGTCCTGCGACTTTTTCCCATAGGCAAATCCACCGTGCGTCATCAACCCGACTACATGCACATAAGGGAGTGCTGCGATTTCTTGAACGAGCTGGACTGTTTCTTCGCCTGGCTCTTTCCCACAGCGGTTCAGTCCGGTATTAACGTCGATATACAGCTTAATGTTCTTGCCAATCGAGTGTCCTAAGAGTGAGAGTCCTTGTGCTACCTGTACGTTATCGGTGCTGACGATGACGTTGGCACGCTCCATAAGCCGGGCCAATCTCTTTAGCTTCGCCTCGCCTACAATCGGAAAAGCGATGAGGAAGTCGGTGATACCTGCTTCCGCTAACACCTCAGCCTCCCCAAGCTTGGCAACCGTGATCCCGCATGCGCCATAACGGATCTGCTCTTTGGCAATCCAAATGCTTTTATGCGTTTTGAAATGCGGTCGCAGCTTTACGCCGGCCTGGCGTGCCAATTCCGCGGTATGCCTTAGGTTTCTATCCAAAGTATCAAGGTCTACCAGTACTGTGGGGGTTTCTAGGGACGTCCACGGTTGTCGATTTTGTTGCACGTTTAGCAGCCTCCTCTCGCATAATCAGTTTTATCTAACAAAACCAATGTTTCAATAATTGAATGGTAACTGACGGACTAAAATTTGTAAATAAAAAATTTTATATTTGAGCCTTTATGTTAACCGTAATAAATCCGTAGCCTGATCGCATTACGATTATTTATCAATCAAGCCAGACTAACCTCCTACGCTTGTGCCTGCACCGTTTTGGAATACTCCGACGGCGACATGCCGGTTGCAAGCTTGAACTGGCGCGAGAAATAATGAAGGCTTTTATAGCCGAGCCGTTCGGCGATTTGCGTCATGTTGTACGTCTCCTCGCGGATGTGCAGCTTGGCCCGTTCGATCCTCAATCGCACGACGTATTCCATTACGCCGCAACCGGTATGGTTGCGGAATAAGGAGCGAAGATAGGACTTGCTAAGGGTGAATTCGGTGGATAACGTATCAAGAGATGGATGCTCTGGTAGGTGGGCGTCTAAGTATTTGACGATTCGATTGACGAGGTCGCACTGTCCTTTCTCCGCAGATACCGAAGAGAGCTTTGGCTTTGTCGTCTGATCTTGATTGCGGCGGATAAGTCGAATCAGCAGTGCCTCCAAGTAAATCTTAACGAGCTGCTCGGCGCCGAAATCCGGTTTATCCTTACGGGTGAGCGGATTAAACGGAACATCCGGCCTTGATTTGGTGGACGTCTTGTTGACCGGTAGAAGAAACAGCTTATCGGCTTCCTCCATAAGCAACGAGAGTTGTTGTCGTTCTTCGTTGCCGAGACGCAGCGTCTTATGCGTGAAAAATCGCATCGCTTCCGACTTGCAACCGAACGCAACGATAAACGTATTCGGCGGGGTTCTGCGGTTGCACTTCAGACTATGAAATTCGTTTGGTGAATAGAAGATCATGTCTCCTTGGATGAGATGGAAAGAAGCAAAATCGGTCGTAATCTCAACCTCGCCTTTGTCCACATATAGAAATTCCCAGAAGTTATGCTGTTCGCCGCTGTATACGAAGTCTTTATTAAATTCGTTGTAATGGATGGAGTAAATTTTATCGATCGAAATTTGCTCTTTCAGCTTGATAAACCGATAACGCGTTTTCCCCATACGCGACCTTCCTTTTAACGTTTTTGTATTTCGCACCTTCATAGTAAATTGGGCGATTTGATATGTCAATAAAAGTGCAAACGAATTACAAAAATGCAAATATAAAATCGTTTTGGCCAAAGCTTTTCATTCCGATGTGCCAGTATGATAACGGTGAGAACTGTTTTGAATCGATAGGAGGAGAGGGCTTTGGGGAAAATTCGTACAGCTGTCATAGGATTGAATATGGGGCTTGCCCACGCGCATGCATTCAAGAAGGCGGACCGTTCGGATTAGCGCTGGGTGGTCGATCTGGATGAGGGTAAAGCGGCGAAAACGGCGGAAGAGCTCGGTTGTAATTATACGACTGATTGGACGAAAATCCTGGATGATGTCGATGCCGTGAGTTTGTGCACTCCGCATCATCTACATGCGCCGCAAGCTCTTCAGGCGATCGCTGCCGGCAAACATGTCCTACTGGAAAAACCTCTCGCGAACTCTGAGGAAGATTGTCTCAGCATCATCGACGCCGCCGATCGTAATGGCGTGACGCTCATGATGGCCTATGTCGTTAGATACTTGCCTGCGATTCGGAAATTGAAGGAAGCGGTTGACAGCGGTAAGTACGGAAACCCGATCAGCGCGCAAGTTTGGGTGCAGGGCTTCTTGGAACCGATGCCGGGGTCATGGTTTGCCAGCAAAGAGAAGCTGGGCGGAGGCGTCTTGTTCAGCCACGGCTGCCATTACATCGACATCTTGTTGTACTTGCTAGGAGAGCCTGCAAGCGTTGCTCAATTCGGAACAAGGGTCGGAACGGAATGGATGGAGGGCGAAGGGACGTCTCATGGAATCATCCAATTCAAAAGCGGCGCGCTTGCCCATTTGGTCAGCAGTTGGGGAATGAAGTACACAAATCCGCCAGCCTTGTGCCAAATCCATTTGACGGAAGGCATGCTGCAATTGAGCAGAGATCTGTGGTCTGTTGAGGCCGTAACGGATAAGGGGACGACAACGTTGTTCGAGCGCTCGACGGAGCTAAAAATGAGTATCGATACGAATGTCGCGTTTGAAATCGATCACTTTCTGCAATGCATTGAATCTGGGAAACGGCCTGAAACGGACGGGAATGAAGCGCTAAGATCGCATCGGACGATCTGGGCGATGTCAAGTAGTATGGGAGTACAAGTGAGTTTATAAGACAAGAAGGAGAAGTGAGTGATGACTATAAAAGTAGGCATTATCGGCTGTGGGCTGATGGGATCCTTGCACGCACGGACATTGCATGCATTACCGGGAGTCGAAGTTGCAGCCGTTCACAACCGGACGCGTACTAAAGCCGAGGTGCTTGCAACCGAAGTTGGAGCTATCGTATACGATTCGTACGAGTCGTTGCTGGAACAGGATTTGGATGCGGTGTGGGTGGCGACCCCCGACCATCTGCATGTAGAAGCTTCTAAGGCGGTTCTGGAGTCGGGTAAGCATTTATTTCTAGAGAAGGCGATTGCCACCTCGATGGCCGATGCGGTCGAGATCGTTGAGGCGGGCATGAATCATCCGCATTTGAAAGCGATGGTCGGATATCCGCTTCGCTTCTCGCCCGTGTATAAAGCGATGAAGCAAGTCGTCTCGCGCGAGAGCTCCGGCAAACCGATTCAAGCTTGGTCGATGCGCACTCATTTTCTCGATCCGAATCAGCGGGTATACGATAAATACCGCGATCATTATTACGATACGCCGAGTTGGTATTTCGACGACGAAACTGCGAAAGGACCGATTTTCTCCCATGGATCTCACGATTACGATCTGTTTATGTGGATGTGCGGTGAGATCGAATCGGTTTTCGCTTACGGGGGAACGTACCTGCTTCCGCCGGGCAGCGTTGCGGATGCGTTTACCGTATCGCTTCGTTTCGCGAACGGAGGGATCGGACAGGTCAGCACGCCATGGGTGACCCGCGTCGAATATGATATCACGGGCGTGGCAACGGAGAAACTAACCGTGGTCAACAACAATGGGGAATTATTGGAGAAAGACGACGATGGGCCAGGACGGACTACGACCTTTGCAGACAATGACATGTGGGTTCGTCTGAACTCTCACTTTATCGAATGCATTCGCGACGATAAGCCGCCCCTTATCTCTCTGACGGACGGGTTGCGCGTCATTGCCGTATCTGAAGCGGCGTATCGCTCGCTCAAGGAGCGCAGGGAAGTGCAAGTTGATTACTCCGCCCTGGGAAGCGTGATACGGGCAGAAGGCAAGGCGCAGCCATGAAGCAGAAAGTTAAATTGGCGTGTATGACCTGGATATATAACGAGCATTCTTTCGAGCGGTCGTTGGAAAGCATCACTCGTGCCGGATACCGCTATGTATCGTTCGGCTTGCCTCATGAAGGTAAGCCGGCTTTCGACGACGGCGCGGCGGGAGAAGCCGCGAGAATCAACCGTTTGCTGGAGCGATACGGACTAGAACCGGTGACGCTTGTTAGCACGGACGTCTTGGCTCCTGGCCGTCCGATTGAACTAGCAAGGCAGCGAATGGCGTTCGCGCAAGCGATCGGCGCGCAGGAATTGCTGTCGCTCGGCACGACGAGTTACCGTAACTTTCCGAGTGAGCTGATAACGGATGAGGAGATGAAGCCGATAAACTCCGACTTTGCTGCAAAGTTTCGCGAAGTGGGCGAGGAAGCGGGCAAGCATGGACTCATCGTCACGATCAAACCGCATACGGGCAACACGGCGTCGGCGATCGTAATTGCCGATACGCTGCGAACGATCGGTTCACCGTATGTGAAGGCTTCTTACGATCCCGGCAACGTCCGTTTCTACGAAGGCATCGAGCCTTCTGACGATTTACCCCTCATCGCGGAGCAGACCGTATCGTTCATCGCGAAAGATCATAAGGGTGCACGCGCGGAGGCAAACTTTCCTATTATGGGAGAAGGAGACGCCAACTTCCCGGCCATGTTCGCAACGCTACGCGAAGCTGGCTTCGCCGGCCCCGTAATCGTGGAACGACTTGATGGCGCAGTCGGAATGTTCGGAGCCGGATTACTGTTCGACACGTTGGAAGAACGGGTGGCGGAGGCGCGGGTCATTCTTGAGCGGATGCTGCAAGAAGCCGGTTTCGAAACCTGAAAATAAGATTGATAGAGCTTTCCCGTAAGTAATTTCGGATGTTTTCGCACCCATTATCGCATATTTAATACGGAGACAGGAGTCACCCAAGGGTGGCTCTATTTTTTATTTATGATCAGGGATAGACACTTTATTACTCATAATTCAAATTATTCATTTTATATGACTCATAAATATTGAATAAAGTTACCTATTGATTTATTTATGACTCATAAATATAATTAGTACATAACATATAGAGGGGGATAAGCGATTGCGAGTTGGTCTCAGTGGAACAGGACGAATAGGCAGGTTATGTATTCGTAAAGCATTGTCGCTAAAGTCAAGAAATTTTGAATTGACTGTCATTAACACGACTTGCTCGATTCATACATTGGCACATTTACTTCAATACGATTCTGTTCATGGCAAATGGGATGCAGACATCGAGATCAATAAAGACCAATTAGTGATTAACGGCAATCGAATATCCATCGTATCGGAGAGAGATCCCAGTTTAATTCCTTGGAATGAGTATGGCGTTGAACTCGTCATCGACTCGACTGGAAAATTTACCGACCGTCTTGCGATGGAAAAACACTTGTCATCCGGAGCTCAAAGGGTGCTTTTAACATCACCAGGAAAAGATGTAGATTTGACAATCGTGATGGGGGTCAATGAGAAGCTGTACGATCCGTCAAGGCATCGATTGCTATCGGCTGCCTCGTGCACAACGAACTGTTTGGCACCGGTTCTAAATATTATGGATCATGCTTTCGGTGTGAAACGGGGATGGATGACTTCTGTACACGCCTATACCAACGATCAGAATCATATGGACAATCCACATAAAGATTTGCGTCGTGCGCGTTCCTGTACAAGTTCCATCATTCCAACTTCTACGGGAGTGAGTAAGGCTTTAATCGACGTACTTCCTGGGCTTGCTCCGCATATGAAAGGAATTTCTGTACGCGTTCCGACTCAAGATGTCTCTTTGTTGGATTTACAGCTTGTTTTAAAGAGCCCGGTACAGGTAGCGGATGTAAAGAAAGCCATTCAAACAGCGATTACTGGAGAGCTCGGCGCATACGTCGGTTATAACGAGCTGCCGTTGGTTTCTTCGGATTATATCGGTAATGATAAATCGGCTGTAGTTGATGGGCTAAGCATCATGATACAAGAGGATCAGGTGAAATTATTAGCTTGGTACGACAATGAATGGGCATATGCCAGTCGAGTCATCGATGTCACTCGTTTGATCGCGGAAGATGAAAGGCGGCATCTAAAAGGGGGAGAAAAATGCGTAATCAAGATGGCGTAACCAAAAATGAGTTAGGAATGGTCATTTGTAAGATATGCAATGAGGTTTTATATACCCTGCCGACGAACCGTCTAAAAAAGTTTTATGTCATTTGCAATAATGAGGAATGCTTAGGTAAGACTAAGGAGGACGATACAAAATGACAATGAAAATGGTATATTCTTTTGCCGAAGGAAACGCGAAAATGAAAGCTTTGCTGGGAGGTAAAGGTGCGAACTTAGCGGAAATGACTCGTACAGGTCTGCCCGTTCCTCCTGGTTTCACCATCACGACCGATGCATGTCACGCTTTCTTTCATTCTGGCAATCGAATAACAGATGATCTTCAAGTACAAATTAACTTCGGTTTGAAGCAGCTCGAAAGTGAGAAGGGTCAAAGGTTTGGCGACCCGTCTCATCCGCTCCTAATATCTGTTCGATCGGGATCGGTAACCTCTATGCCTGGTATGATGGACACGATTCTAAATCTGGGATTAAACGACGAGACGGTGGAAGGGTTAGCGGCATTAACCAATAATGATCGATTCGCTTATGATTGTTACCGACGGTTGATTCAGATGTTCGGCAGTGTCGTTATGGGCATTGAGGCCTTTCAGTTCGAGCGCCTCTTGAATCGAGTGAAAAAAAATCTCGGCATCCTGCAGGATCAAGAGGTTACTGCTGAGGGTTGGCTGCAGCTCATTTCCGAATACAAAAAGTGCGTAAAGCTGTATTCAGGAGTTGATTTCCCGCAAGATGTGCACGATCAGCTTACCTTGGCTGTGAAAGCAGTTTTCAAATCATGGCATAACCATCGGGCGCAAGTCTACCGTAAAATCAATCGTATTCCTGACGAACAAGGAACTGCTGTCAATGTGCAAAGTATGGTATTTGGCAATATGGGGGAAGATTGCGGTACTGGGGTCGTATTTACAAGGAACCCATCATCGGGTGACAATGCTGTGTTCGGTGAATATCTCATCAATGCTCAAGGCGAAGATGTAGTTGCAGGTGTGAGAACCCCGCAAACCATTGAGACATTAAAAGACAAACTGCCGGAAATGTATGACCAGCTTGATCGAGTGTGCAAGCAATTGGAACTGCATTACACGGATATGCAGGATATAGAGTTCACGGTTGAGAATGGGAAGTTGTACGTGCTTCAAACGAGAAATGGAAAACGTAATGCTCAAGCGGCATTAAAAATTGCCGTCGACCTCGTATCGGAAGGTGTGATTAGCCGTGAGGACGCCTTGCAAAGAATTGAAATTTCCCATCTCGACCAGCTGCTGCACAGGGGGATCGACGAAAGTGCAATTACTGACGTGATAGCAGTAGGACTGCCGGCTTCCCCAGGAGCCGCGATCGGTGTCGTCGCGTTTGATGCGGATACCGCAGATGAGTGGAATAAATCGGGTAAAAGGGTGATTTTGGTTCGTTCTGAAACGACGCCAGAAGATATTCATGGCGTACTTGCAGCCGAGGGCGTACTTACTAGCCGCGGAGGAATGACTAGCCACGCTGCAGTTGTGGCGCGAGGAATGGGTAAGCCTTGTGTGTGCGGTTGTGAAGGTGTGCATATTGATATGCAAGCAAAGCGGATGATTGCAGGTGAACGAATCATTGAAGAGGGTGACTGGATTACATTGGATGGGGTGAGCGGAAGGGTTATCCAAGGCGCCATCCCTCTAAAAGAGGCAACCGTGACGAATGAGCTTCTCGAGATCCTGCAATGGGCCGATGAAATCCGCAAATTACGTGTTTACGCTAATGCTGATAATCCAGAAGACGCGGAAATAGCGCGTGGCTTTGGAGCAGAGGGAATCGGATTGTGCCGGACGGAGCATATGTTCTTCGCTCCATCTCGTTTGACGGTGATGCAGAGAATGATTATGGCCGATTCGCTAGAGGAACGCAAGACGGCGCTGGATCAGCTTTTGCCTATGCAGCAATTCGATTTCGAGGGGATTTTTAAAGCTATGGACGGACTTCCTGTCACCGTTCGGCTTCTTGATCCGCCTTTACACGAATTTTTGCCGAATGTGAACGAGCTGCAGCACAAGCTTCAAAGTGCGGATTCAGACAAGGAAAGAGTACAGCTGCAGCAAATGATCCGCAAAGTTAATGCCCTGCATGAATCCAATCCGATGCTTGGTCATAGGGGCTGTAGATTGGGTATCGTTTACCCGGAAATCTACGATATGCAAATCGAGGCTATTTTCAGGGCAGCATCCGTATGTATGGATAGGGGAATTTTTGTACATCCGGAAATTATGATCCCTCTTGTCGGCGATGCGAGCGAGCTGAAAATATTGAGAGAGCTCGTAGATGAAGTGGCCGAACAAGTGCTCAGCGCGGACAAAAAAAGAGAATGCAGGTATAAGGTTGGGACTATGATCGAAGTGCCGCGTGCCGCCCTTACGGCTAAGCAAATCGCAGCTCATGCAGACTTTTTCTCTTTTGGTACCAATGATTTGACGCAAATGACTTTTGGCTACAGCAGGGATGACGCGGAGGGTAAATTTTTAGCACATTACCTGGACAAAAAACTTTTGCCCCATAATCCATTTCAAGTGCTTGACACTGAAGGGGTAGGCCAATTAATCGATCTTGCTGTGACAGCAGGACGCTCTTTGAAGCCATCACTGAAAACAGGAATTTGCGGGGAGCATGGAGGGGATAAGGATTCCATCGCTTTCTGCCACCAAACTGGACTGGATTATGTCAGCTGTTCCCCATATCGAATTCCGATGGCTAGAATTGCCGCCGCTCAAGCCGCGATTGAACATAATGGACAGGTAGAGAAGCAGGTGGAAGTAAAAGCAGTGTGATCCATTAATCGGATCGGTTACATTTTCGTTTGCTCCATATGGCTGAAAGCTGACACCGATATTCTATTGGTGTCAGCTTTTTCAGTTTAATCTGAATCCGTTCAAGCGTCTTACCGCTCCTTCTCCTAAAACCACCAACTTTGCATCTCCCCCCTTCCTATGTTCGCAACTTTTTCTGACTCAAATCAGTCTATGGTTAATATGGGTAAAAAAGGAGATTGGAGATGAATAAAACATATTTACTTAGATAACTTATAATAATCGTCTTTTTTAATTGGTCCAATTACGTTAGTAGGTATTTAATCCTGGCAAGTATGCTTATCTCTATGTTTGCAGTTGTTAATGTTGATTATGGGGATAAGTTTTCAAAAAATATAAGAAAATATTTAAACTTGGTTAAATGTATTAATCTATCAATAAACTCTGGATCAAATAGAAGAAATAGTTTATATTAGGACTGACTTATTAACGAAAAAGGGAGATTGCAGTTGTTATATGAATGATATACCGATAATAACCACGCGAAGTTCAAGGCCAAGAAAATACACCTACTCTATAATTAAAAAGAAGAGAAAAAGCTTACTCGGTCTAATTTTTGCATTGATTTTCTTCATCTTGTTCCAAGCGGCAATCAGCATGTACGTAAACCTGAACACCGTTTATAACTATCGAATCAACTATAATATGTTCTTAAAGGATCAACAATCGATTGAAGTTGTTATTGACGAAATAGCGAAAACGATTAAGAAGAAAAATCTATCGAATTATGTCATTTTAATAGGAAATTCAGTTGCTTGGGGCACGAACGAAAGCTCCGATCATTCAATGGGCCGTTACATGAGTGACCTCGCTATTAGTGAGGAAAAGGATAGCGTTCAAGCTATATTCAACTTATCTGCACCTTCCATGCAAGCAGGTGACGCATATACCTTACTGCTAATGCTTGATAAGAAAGGTATTAAGACAGATAACGTTATGATCGGACTGACCTACACGGCTTTCAATAATCGAGAAGCAGGACCGAGGGCGGTATTTTGGCTAGGAGATTACTTACGTAAGGAAGACCCAGAAGCTTTTTCTGAAGTATTGCCTCAATTGATTAAGAATGGCTACAAGTACAAGACGGGCTGGAAGAATGCCGAAGAAGAGCTTTTGGAAACAGTGTTTCATGAACTCCCAATTATAAAATACAAGGATGTCATTCCTGCCTACACGAAGCAAAAAGCAAAAGGAACGGATTTGCTAGGCAATCCAAAGCCTTGGTACGAGAAGACACAAACGGCGAAAAAACTGACTAGTCGTGACTATTTGAATTTCTTCAATCCTACTCCGTTTGATATGACGGAAGCTAACTGGGGCGTCTACTTCATGAACAGAATCATTGAGCATCAGGAAGGAAAGCGGACACTAGTGTTTGTAGCTGGCGGCAATGGAGAGTTATCGAAGAAAGAAATTAGTAATCCGGGCTATCAAAATAATTTGAAAAAGGTAGACAGCTATCTCGCAAGTAAACCCATTCAATATATTATGCTTGAGGGTCTTATTGACCAAAAGATGTTTACTGATCATGTTCATCTGACTAAGGATGGCTATCAACAGCTTGCCCGTTTGGTTTGGGATTGCTGGACGGGTAAGGAGGCGTAACTATGTTATTTAATTCACCGACATTTTTGCTTTATTTGGTCGTTGTTTTTGCATGCTATTATTTCTTCCCTAAGGCAAGGATGCTCGTGCTGGGAATAGCGAATGCTGTTTTTTACGCTTACGCAGGCGTCGGGTACTTCCTGTTGTTCGCTGCTGTTGTAGCCGTAGTCTACCTGATATCCAGATTTCTGAATGGGGCTAAAGGAAAGTGGGCTTTGGCGGGCGGTCTAACCGTTGTGCTTGGCAATTTGTTATTTTTCAAATATTCTATGTTCCTGCTCGAAAATATTGAGCGTGCTTTGGATATTCAATTATCGCTGCCGGGTACGAGTTTTGACGATCGAATGATTGCACTGCCGATCGGTATTTCTTTTTACTCCTTTCAGCTGATTGCTTATTTAGTTGATGTTTATCGGCGTAAGCTCGAGCCGAGTCGCTCTTTATTTGAATTCTGGGTATTTATTTCGCTTTTTGCGCATTCTGCTGCGGGACCTATTTTGCGAGGCAACGACTTTCTGCCTCAACTCCGTGGAATTCGTAATATTGCATTCCGCAATCCACAAATTAAACTGGGACTAGCATTTATTTTGCTTGGACTAGTTAAGAAGCTTGTTATTGTGGAACAGATAGCGCCATACGTTAATGAATATTTTAATCAGGCACAGACCTTGAACGGGGCAGAGGCGTGGATGGCCTCATATTTGTTCGCTTTCCAGATTTATTTCGACTTTTCCGCGTATAGTGAGATGGCGGTAGGGATCGGATATTTGCTGGGCTTAAGGCTGGATCTGAACTTTAAAACGCCATATCTCAGCTCTAACTCATCTGAGTTTTGGAAAAGATGGCATATCACGCTGTCCCAATGGATCAGAGATTACATTTTCATTCCGCTTGGCGGCTCTCGCGTAGCGAATTGGCGAATATATGTAAACATCATTGCAGCTATGGCGATTTCTGGCCTATGGCATGGTGCGGCATGGACATTTATTATTTGGGGTGTGTATCATGGACTGCTTTCGGCGGGACATCGCTTTTACGCGAAGCTTATAACACGATTTGGATTAAAGAAGGCTACAAAATCCTGGCTCTATAAGGGTATAGCTATCGGGATCTTCTTTCATCTTACGGTCATTGGCTGGGTGTTCTTCCGGGCAAATAGCTGGGGCGATTCGGTATTTCTTATTAAGCAGATGGTTACCCTGAATGGTCTACAGCTATCTTCGAAGGAGCTCATATTGCTGGCGGTCGCGGTGGGGCTATACTTGCTGCATATCATAGAATTTTACGCAGTATCGAACTTCCGCAAGCTATCGCTAGGCTGGCAGCTCAACGTTCCGGCAATCATACGCGGGTTCATATATGCAATAATTGCTACAGCGCTCTTCATGCAGCTGATGAAAGGCGAATCAAGCAGCTTTATTTACTTCCAATTCTAAAATAATCTCATGTAAACGCGGGCCCGAAGGAGGAAACTCCCTCGGGCCTTTTTTTTGATTGAGGCTCTCGTTATTTTTATTTTGCTGGATATTGCTTGATGCTTGATGCTTGATGCTTGAAGTACCATTTGCTGTTTTACAACGAAGCGGACATGGACTATTAAATGGATAAGTGAATAATTCTCTTCATAGTACGAGTAGTTAGCTTAGCTGGCTTGTAGTAGGTTTTGCATGTATTTTATCCAATCAAAATAAGCAATTAGTGCTGATAGATGAGTTTGATTGGATTTTGTACAGGCAAATCGACTAAAAAGGAGGTTACGAATGAAAAAGGGGAATTTGATTGGGTAATTTACAGTCTAATCCTACTTAAAAGCAATTAAGTGGGTTTTGACTGTACGAAATCCAATCAAATGGAGTGTTGATACAGTAGCAGTAGCTGCAGCAACACTAGCTATCCAATTTTTTCGAAGAATATTTAATAGATTACTAGGTTTATCTACTAGTTATAGCGGACATACTAACGGATAGATACGTTCCGGAACGCAAGCAGACGCACCGACGGGGGCGACGAGAGGGGCTTGTGTGTATGTCTAGCTATTATTCTAATCATTCTTTTTCCAATCATTCTTATTCTAATGTTGATCAGCCCGTTTTAGCTTATTCGGTTAGTCCCTATAAATTTCCTTACCGCAAATCCTATGGTTTTATTATCTTTGCTATTATTCTATTAATTATGAGCTGGGAAGCACAACAAATGGATACAGCGGTCGCAAGCGGCCAAATCCCGCAAGAAGCAATACGTCTACGTATATTAGCCAATTCCGATAGTCCCACAGATCAGCTTGTTAAGCGTATAGTAAGGGACGAGATCGTTAAAGCGATGAATGGCTTGGTGAGCGGACCTCAAACCATTGAGGAAGCTCGTCAGACGATAATCGCAAATATGCCAGAGATTGAACGGATTACATCACAGGTGCTGCAAAGCCGCGGCTTTGATTATGAATTTTCAGCAGAGCTTGGCATTGTCCCATTTCCAACCAAAATGTACGGCAATGAAGTATACCCAGCAGGTGATTATGAAGCGCTTCGAATAACGTTAGGTGAGGGCGCCGGTCAAAATTGGTGGTGTGTCTTATTTCCTCCTTTATGTTTTATTGATGCGGCATCAGGCGAGGCATCTGCATCTGCTGACGTTACAGCAACGGAGAAACAAACGCAGATAGACAAGGACGCAGAGAAGGTATCTACTGTAAAAACAGCAACAGCTGCAGACGAAGCTTCTTCAGAAGGGGAAGCGCCGAAAGCGAAGTTTTTTATTCTGGAACTCATTGAATCGTTTATCAATTGGATTAAATCGATATTTTCGTAAGCGTAAAAGGCAGTCGCCGCCCCCTGGCACCAAAGCATCTATAATCGTATGAAATGAAACGACATTCCCGTCATTATTTAAGATGACGTGGCTGTCGTTTCTGCTCGTTTTTGGACACCTATGCTATAATATTGGGTGAATGGACAATTTAACTAAGAAGCAAGGATTGAATAATAAAGATGACAATAACAAAAGTATGGCGTGTCGATCATACCGATGAAAAACTTACTTCCCAGCTGGAGGAAGCGGCTATGCTGTTGCGTGAGGGTGGGCTAGTCGCTTTTCCAACAGAGACCGTATACGGTCTTGGCGCAGATGCTAGAAATACAGATGCTGTGAAAGGGATATTCACCGCAAAAGGTCGTCCATCTGATAATCCGTTAATTGTGCATATTGCGCATCTAGGCCAATTAGATGAGCTAGTGCTGCCTTATCCGCAGCTGGCAAAGACGCTAATGGACACGTTTTGGCCTGGACCGCTCACTATCGTTTTGCCTGCGCGTCCAAATGTTCTTTCACATTTAGTTACAGCTGGACTCGCAACGGTTGGTGTGAGGATGCCGGATCATAGGGCGGCTTTAGAGTTAATAGAGTTGGCGGGTTGTCCAATCGCCGCACCAAGTGCGAATCGATCAGGAAGACCAAGCCCAACGCTTGCCGAGCATGTGCTGGAGGACTTGAATGGGCAAATTGACGGTGTAGTAGACAACGGTGCGACAGGCGTTGGCTTGGAGTCGACGGTTATTGAGCTGGAAGGTGATCATAGTATTCGGATTTTGCGGCCTGGCGGAATAACGCTGGAGGAGCTGCGTCTGGCAGTTCCAGCAGCAATAATCGAGAGCGCTGACTCCATTGAGATCGGAGCGGCACCTCGCTCTCCTGGTATGAAGTATACGCATTATGCGCCTCAAGGTGAGCTTCAGCTAGTGAAGGGTGAATCGGCTGCTGTCATTGCCTATATTCGAGAACAGGTAGAAGCTGCGCAATTACGCGGCGAATTGACTGGCGTACTTGCTTTCGAAGAGCGAATTGCCACTTACTCTGCGGATAGTGTTGTCTCATGCGGCAGTGAAGCGCAGCTAGAGGCAGCCGCACATCGCTTGTACGCTGCATTGCGAGAATTTGACGCAGCTGGCACGCAGCGTATTTGGGCGGAGTGCTGCAGCAAGCAGGGGATCGGTGTTGCCTTGATGAACCGGATGGAGAAGGCGGCCGGTAACCGAATTATAGAGGTGTAAGAGAACGTCCAGCAGCTAATGAACAGAGCTTGTATTAGCTTGAAGTATGTTTGTCCTCATGTCCGCATATGTTTGGTATAGAATACCTGCGGACATGGAGGAGATAGGCTTTGATTGATGCTCATTTACAAGTCGGACAGTTATTGACGCTGCTCATCATTGCGATTGCGCTTGGATTGGATGCTTTTTCATTGGGACTAGGAATTGGCCTAAAGGGCATTCGTCGGCTGGATATTTTAAAGCTTGGCGTCGTCATTGCATTATTCCATGTTATTATGCCTTTAGCTGGCATGATAGCCGGACAGTATGTTAGCGGCTTACTTGGTGATGTGGCAACTACGGCAGCAGGTGTTTTACTTGTATTGCTCGGAGGTCATATGATTTATAGCTCACTGCGAGGGGATATGGTTCAAACCTTTGATCACCGTTCATCTTGGGGCGTTATAGTGCTTGCTCTCAGCGTTAGCGTCGACTCCTTCTCTGTCGGAATTACGCTTGGCATGTTCGCGGCCAGTGTGTGGTTAACGGTATTGCTCTTTGGTTTTTTTGGAGGCTTAATGTCGGTAATAGGCTTGATGCTGGGACGTAGAGTGAGTGGTAATTTTGGTGAATATGGTGAGGCGTGCGGTGGGGCGATCTTGTTTATTTTTGGTGTATTATTTATTTTCTGAAAATAATTATAGACTGCGCTGAAATGCGGTAAAAGGAGCTGACAGTGTGAAACGTATATTGTTTGTCTGTACAGGTAATACATGTCGTTCGCCGATGGCGGAGGCGATGCTGCGCCGAATGGCTGCTGAGAAAGGGATTACGATTGGCATTCGCTCGGCAGGCGTATCTACTATAGATGGTCTGCCTGTCTCTGCCGGGGCGCTTGAAGCATTGCGGCTGCGTGATATTGATCACAAAGCATCCTCAAGAGCACTGACAAGCGAAGCGGTAACATGGGCGGACATCGTACTGACGATGACATCGGGCCACAAGCGTGGACTGCTGCAACGGTTTCCTGAGGCAGTGGACAAGGCGTATACCCTTATGGAGTTCACCCATCAGGATAAGCAGGTGCTAGCGGATATTGCGGAACTAGAACAGCTCTACACGGAGTTGCACATGAAGCAAGCACTTGGACAGCAGTTGACAGCTGCGGAGAGAAATCGGCTGCTAGAGCTGGAACGGCGCATACCTAGCTTTGATATAGCTGATCCTTTTGGCGGTTCACAGAATATATACAATAACAGTGCGGCTGAAATTGAAGGTGCGCTGGTACGGTTGCTGGACAAGCTACAGGCTCGGCAAGCAGGGCAATAGTCGGTTGCGTTTGCTAAGTGAATACCGATTGATTTTTTCTTGTGATTCAGCTATTATAAAAAGACAAATACGGTTTCTGATGTAACTGGCGACGGAAGTGGGTAACCACGATGGAGCATCAGAATATACGGCCGGTCGCCTGGGCAAAGAGCAGCATGCTAATAAGCATGTCTTGCTCTTTTTTCAATTATAAGAATTTATAAGTTTAAAACTTATAATATGCTTATAATTCAACGCGAAACTTTGCTTTGCCGCCAAGGACGGCGAGAGCCGTTTACGCTTGGTCTTTTTCTGTGAAAATAGGTATAATAACGTTGTGAGGTGCTCATCTTCAGAGATGAACATCAGTGTTTACGCCTAATTGAGGAGGTCTTTTACATTGAAAATTGCTATTGGAGCTGACCACGCAGGATATCGGTTGAAGGATGAGCTTGTTCCTTTTATTCAATCCCTTGGCCATGAAATAATGGACGTTGGATGCAGTTGTGATCAATCGGTCGATTACCCTGACTATGCGCTTCCTGTATGCGACCTAGTAAAGACAGGACAAGCAGAACGAGGAATTCTCATTTGTGGTACAGGAATTGGTATGTCCATCGCAGCGAACAAGGTAAAGGGCATTCGTTGCGCTCTTGTTCATGATATGTTCTCCGCGAAGGCGACACGAGAGCATAACGATACGAACGTATTGGCAATGGGAGAGCGAGTTATTGGTCCTGGTGTAGCACAAGAAATTATTCGTATCTGGCTAGAAACTCCGTTTTCGAACGGGGAGCGCCATATTGGACGAGTGAATAAAGTAATGAAAATCGAAGAATAGTCTGTACTTCCCAAGGTGGATATGATTGTAACTATGCGGAGGAGTTGAATCGGTTTGAGCAACAACAACGATTTGCATTTGGACAACATCGCCTCCGAGGTAGAGACGATCGTTCGTGAGCTAGTTAAAGCTGGCGGACTTACAATGGGTCAATTACTTGTAATTGGTGTAAGTACTAGTGAAGTGCTAGGGCATCGAATTGGTACGGCGGGTGCTGTGGAGACGGCGGCACAAATATATGCCGGTGTTGAAGCAGTCCGAAGTGAGGTTGGATTTATTCCGGTATTTCAATGCTGTGAGCATTTAAATCGTGCTCTCGTTATGGAACGAGCTGCCGCTGAACGCTATGGGCTTGAAATTGTAGGTGCGGTTCCTGTTCCGAAGGCGGGCGGGTCGATGGCTGCTTTTGCCTACCGGCAAATAGAGCATCCTTGCTTAACGGAGACCGTTCAAGCGCATGCTGGTATCGACATAGGTGATACATTTATAGGCATGCACCTAAAGCGGGTCGCGGTACCAGTGCGGCCGTCTATTCGTCAAATTGGCAAAGCTCACGTAACGATGGCTGTTACGAGACCGAAACTGATTGGCGGTACGCGTGCAGTGTACGAGTTGGATTCCAACCTTACACAGGGGCAATCTGCCGGTACATGCGAATAAAAAATGGAGTTTAAAGCTAGTTGAAGTAATGAACAATCATATAGAATCACACCCACTACGAGGAGGAATTTTATTATGGAAAACTTACGTAAACAAGATCCTGAAGTACTAAAGGCGATGGGTCTAGAACTTACACGCCAACGCGACAACATTGAGCTTATCGCTTCAGAGAATATCGTTAGCGAAGCAGTATTGGAAGCAATGGGCAGTGTTTTGACAAATAAATATGCAGAAGGCTACCCAGGCAAACGTTTCTACGGCGGTTGTGAGCATGTTGATATCGTTGAGGATATCGCACGTAACCGTGCAAAGGAACTATTCGGAGCTGAGCATGCGAATGTTCAACCGCACTCAGGCGCACAAGCAAATATGGCTGTTTACCTTGCAGCTTTGCAGCCTGGCGACACGGTTCTTGGTATGAACCTGGCTCACGGCGGTCACTTGACGCACGGTAGCCCAGTTAATGCTTCCGGCTTGCTGTACAACTTCGTTGCGTATGGCGTGCAAGAGGATTCTTTTACAATTGATTATGAAGAAGTTCGTAAGCTTGCGTTCAAGCACCGTCCTCGTTTGATCGTGGCAGGCGCTAGTGCTTACCCGCGTACGATTGATTTCGAAAAGCTTGGCAAAATTGCTACTGATGTAGGCGCATTGTTCATGGTTGATATGGCTCATATCGCTGGTCTTGTAGCTGCAGGCTTGCACCCGAACCCAGTACCGCACGCACATTTCGTAACGACTACAACTCACAAAACGCTTCGCGGTCCTCGCGGCGGTATGATTCTTTGTCGCCAGCCATGGGCAGCAGCTATTGATAAAGCTGTATTCCCAGGATCACAAGGTGGCCCTTTGATGCATATTATCGCAGCAAAAGCAGTTGCTTTCGGCGAAGCTCTTCAACCGGAATTCAAGCAATATGCAACACAAGTTGTGAAAAACGCAAAGGTTCTTTCCGAAGAGCTGCTTGCTAAAGGCTTTAACATCGTGTCCGGCGGTACAGATAATCACTTGATGCTGCTTGATACTCGCAGCCTGAACATTACTGGTAAAGCAGCTGAGCATGTACTTGACGAAGTGGGCATTACTGTTAATAAAAACGCAATTCCATTCGATCCTACAAGCCCGTTCGTGACATCAGGTATCCGTCTGGGTACGCCTGCTGYAACGGCTCGCGGCATGAATGAGGATGCTATGAAGGTCATTGCTGAAGTAATTGCACTTGTTCTAAACAATCCGCAGGATCAAGAAGTGCTTGCTAAAGCTCGCGGTATGGTTCGTGATCTGACTGCTCAATACCCGCTTTACCCAACTATGACTTACTAATTAACTAGGGTACCATAATCATAAAAGACTCATAAGGTGACCTATTTCGGCTTAAATGCCGAATGGGTCTTTTTTGCGTTAAGGGTATAAAATTACAGGTATTCATGCACTCTAATTACAAGTATTTAATAGTGATGTCGCAGCTCATGTTTGGCTAAGTTTTGGATAAAAAGATGAGCATTTCATTCTAACTAATGAGCCTATAAAAGCCTTCTCGCTTGGAAACTGTCATGAGATTGCAATAAATCACAATCCAGTGCACAAGTGCCCCTGAATGCAGCGGAAGCCTATAAATTCATGAAGAATTTATGGCTTTTTCAAGCYATTTTTAAGTAATCTCAGATTCCAGAAATCACTAAGTGAACTCGTAAATTATATAATTGACATTAATTTAACGAAAAAAGAATAATAAACTTTTTAATAAATAAATAATAATAAACCAAATCTCAACTGGAAATATCTGTTACACTTCTTCGTAATTTTACTTAATTATACATTTAAAAGAACCTATAAACAATATTTTATTAACTGTAAATGGGTATTGACTTGCTATAAGATCAAATTAATGAATTTGAATTTTAAACTAATTTATACTATTATATCCATTTTACTATTATATAAAAATTAATCCAATTATTACTCTGTTAATAAACGCTGTAAAGCGTTAGTGCAACAAATTAATGTAACGAATAAACGCTTGAAATCACTAAAGCAATGAGAATATAACCTTTTAACACATAAATTTACAGCTTACATTATGTTGATAAAAAATTAACATGGTTGTATAGTAAAAAAATATTGTTAAGAATTTATTGTGGTAAGACCAGAATCAAACAAAATAGGAGGATCTAAATGAAAACAAGAAAGTCAGCTTTTTCATTTATTGCTGCGATACTTATTTTTTCATTAGTTGCAGCAGGTTGTACGCCGAAGACAGAAACAGGCAACAACGGTAACAATGGCGGTTCCAATGGTGCAGGTTCTGAAGCAAAAGCATTCAGAATGAACATTCACTCAGAGCCATCATCTCTTGACCCGGCTTTGATGGAGGACAACGTGTCTGGTACATTAGCAACTGGTATCTACGAAGGTCTTACTCGTAAAAACGAGAATGGCGAGATCATTCCTGCAACGGCTGAGAAGTTTGAAAAGTCCGAAGATGGATTAACGTACACATTTAAAATCCGTAAGGATGCTAAATGGAGCAACGGAGATCCGGTTACAGCTAATGACTACGAGTACTCATGGAAGCGTGCTTTAGATCCAAATGTAGGTTCGACTTACGCATATCAATTCTATTACATCGTTGGAGCGCAAGATTACAATGAGGGTAAAGTTAAAAATGCTGATGGCGTTGGAATTAAATCGCTTGATGCACAAACACTAGAGGTTAAGCTGAACTCGCCAACTCCTTATTTCTTGAGCTTAACATCTTTCTATACGTACAACCCTGTACATCAATCAGTTAAGGACAACGATGCTTGGGCTGCAGACGCGAAAACAATTATCGGTAATGGTCCATTCAAAATGAGTGAATGGAAGCATAATACATCCATCAAGCTAACGCCAAATGAGCATTACTATGCGAAGGATGAAATTAAGCTTTCAGGCGTTGAGTTCAGTATGATTTCTGATTCCGCTACGGAATTGGCTAACTATGAGACAGGTGCGCTTGATTATACAGGTAAGCCAACTGGTGAGATTCCATCCGAGCAAATTCCAGTGCTTAAGGAATCAAAGAAGGATGAATTCTTCACAAAAGGTATTGCTAGCTCTTACTATTACGAATTTAATACAGCGGAAGTCCCTTTCAACAACGTAAAAGTTCGTAAAGCGCTTGCGATGGCATTTGATCGTCAAGCCATTGTTGAAAGTGTAACGATGGCCGGTGAGGTACCATCGTTCGGCTTTGTGCCACCAGGTATTTTAGGGTTGAATGCAGACTACCGTACTGAAGTGAAGGATGATTACTTCAAGGAAGATGTTGCAGAAGCGAAGAAGCTACTTGCTGAAGGCTTAGCTGAGCTGAAGCTAACTGAGTTCCCTAAAGTAACGCTCACATTTAATACAAGCGACGGTCACAAGAAGATTGCGGAAGCAATCGTTGAAATGTGGCGTCAAAACCTAGGTATCGAGGTTGGTATCGAGAACCAAGAATTTGCGGTTTTGCTTAAAAACCGTGCTTCGAAGAACTTCCAAATCTCACGCGCAGGCTGGGGAGCTGATTATAACGATCCAATGACGTACTTGGATATGTTCGTTTCGAATGGCGGACAGAACAATACTAGCTTCTCGTCACCTGAATACGATGAGCTGATTAAGAAAGCAAATGCAAGCGGAGATCAGAAAGAGCGTATGGAGGCTATGACACAGGCAGAGAAAATTCTAATGGATTACTTGCCGATTATACCGATTTATTACTACAGCAATGTATACATGCTGAAACCGGGCTTCAAGAATATATTCATGGATTACAAAGGTGATATTGACTATACAAGAGGCTATTACGAAGCGAAATAGTTGTCCTATGAGCACCTGAAGCTAGGGATATATGCGGGGGCCGCATATATCCCTTTCTTTTTAAAGAAAAGTTGGATGCGCTCTTAAGTTTGTCTTTATTACCGCGAAACGAGCTTTTGCAGCAAGAGGACGGCGTCAGCTGTTTACGTATTTATTTTACTAGGAGGTGTCCATTGCGTTGCTAAAATATGTTTCCAAGAAGCTTCTTTCCATGCTTGCTTCATTGTTTGTACTTGCGTCGGCCACCTTCTTTCTTATGAAACTCATTCCTGGTGACCCCTTTATGAGGGAGAAAGCGATCCCTGAGAAGATCAGAGAAAAGCTCTTTGAAATGTATGGCCTTGATCTACCGGTGTGGAAGCAATATTTGATGTATTTGAACAACTTGCTTCACGGTGATTTAGGAATGTCTATGAAGCAGCAGTATATGTCGGTCACGCGAATTATTCAAGAGAGCTTTATTTATTCTGTACAAATCGGTCTTTTTGCTATTATTTTGTCGCTGGCGGCAGGCCTTATTCTAGGAATAATCGCGGCGCTTAATCATCGTAAATGGTTGGATAGCGCTACCATTATTATTGCCGTGCTAGGGGTTTCCATTCCCAACTTTCTCGCGGCATCGATATTGCAGTATGTGTTTGCTAGTAAGTTGCGTTGGTTCAGTGTATCTGGTCTCAATGACCCTACTGACTTTATTTTGCCAGTGCTCGCTCTATCCTTCTTGCCAGCAGCATTCATTGCGCGTTTGACGCGTTCTACTATGTTAGAGGTGCTGTCTGCTGACTACATTAAGACGGCTCGAGCCAAAGGGCTCAGCGGCCGTGTTATTTTGATAAGACATGCTTTACGCAACTCGATTTTGCCGGTAGTTACTTATATCGGTCCAATGACAGCAAATATTATCACAGGCTCTGTTGTAGTTGAGCAAATCTTCGGTATTGGCGGAATTGGGAAATATTTTGTCCAAAGTATTACTAATCGTGACTATACGCTCATAATGGGGCTTACTTTATTTTATGGAATTCTGTTAATGTTTGCGCGGTTTTTAACCGACGTTGCCTATGGCTTTGTCGATCCGAGAATCAGACTTGCCAGAGGGAAGGGGGGGAAAGGGTGAAGGATAAGACATTAACGCCTGATCAATTTGCCAAGCTTGGCAACGATGAGAAGCAGTCTGAAGTAATCGTGCGTGAGAGTATATCCGCTTGGAAGGATGCATGGCTGAGACTTCGTTCCAACAAAATAGCGATGGCCAGCTTAATCATTCTTTTAATCGTTTCCCTCATGGCGATTTTTGGCCCAATTATTTCCGAGCAGGATTTTCGAACGAATCACCTGAAGGAAAAAAATCTCGCTCCAAACGCTACCTATTGGTTTGGTACAGATGATCTTGGACGAGATCTATTCACAAGAACCTGGATGGGTGCGGGTATCTCTTTGCAGGTTGGTTTATATGCAGCTCTTGCCGATTTGGTGCTTGGCATTATTATAGGCGGGATTATGGGTTATTTCGGCGGTCGCGTCGATGAGATTTTGAATCGGTTTTGTGAAATTTTGTATTCCATTCCAAGTATGCTGATCGTTATCTTGTTAATTGTTGTTATGAATCCAAGTATGTTCACTATCGTACTTGCCCTCAGTATAACGGGGTGGATTAGTATGGCATGGATTGTACGTGGTCAAATTATGCAGCTAAAAAATCAAGAGTACGTGATGGCTGCCCAGGCACTTGGCGCGAGTACTGGCCGTATTCTGTTCAGACATTTAATTCCCAATGCAATGGGGCCGATTATCGTTACATTGACATTGACAGTGCCGAGCGCGATTTTTGCGGAAGCTTTCCTAAGCTTCTTGGGTCTAGGAGTACAATCTCCTGCGGCATCCTTGGGTACGATGATCAACGATGCGATTAAGGCGTGGACATTATATCCGTGGAGAATGGTCTTCCCTGCGGCAGTTATAAGTATTACAATGCTATGTTTTAATATTTTTGGCGATGGTCTGAGAGATGCGCTTGATCCGAAAATGAAGAAGTAGGAGGTGGACAATGATGGAGAAGCTAATTGAAGTGAAAGACCTTCGTGTGAATTTCAAAGTTCGCGGAGGCGTCGTCAAGGCGGTTCGTGGTGTTAATTTTCATGTCAATAAAGGCGAGACTGTTGCAATTGTTGGGGAGTCAGGCTGTGGCAAGAGTGTAACGGCGCAGTCGCTCATGCGCCTCATTCCATCGCCTCCGGCTGAGACGAGCGGATCGATTCTCTTTCAGGGCAAAGAAATTTTGAAAATGTCTAAAGGAGAAATGGAAAACATCCGCGGCAAGGAAATGGGGATGATTTTTCAAGATCCAATGACCTCACTTAATCCGACGCTCACAATCGGTCGACAAATTACAGAAGGCTTGATCAAGCATCAAGGGATGAACGGCACGAAAGCGCGTGAACGAGCGGTTGAAATGCTTGAGCTTGTAGGCATCCCGAACGCTTCGTCGCGGTTTGATCAATACCCGCATCAGTTCTCAGGCGGAATGCGTCAGAGAGCAATGATCGCTATTGCGCTTGCATGTAACCCATCGCTGCTAATAGCAGATGAGCCGACGACGGCGCTTGATGTTACGATTCAGGCTCAAATTATGAGAGTCATGAAAGACTTGCAGCAAAAGCTCGGCACTTCTATCATTCTTATTACGCATGACTTAGGCGTTGTAGCGGATATGTGTGACCGCGTCATTGTAATGTACGCAGGCAAGGTTGTTGAGACGGGAACGAAATGGGAAATATTCAAAAATCCGAAGCATCCATATACGAGAGGATTACTGCGTTCAGTACCGCGGTTAGACCAACCGAAGGACGAGCCGCTTGTGCCGATTTACGGTATGCCGCCAGATTTGATTAAACCTCCAGCTGGCTGCAGCTTCTGCGCTCGCTGCGATGAAGCGATGCGGGTTTGTGTCGATAATGATCCTGAATTGCTGCCGGTGGATGGCAATGAGGCGCATGCTTCTGCTTGCTGGCTAGCGCATCCTTATGCGAAACAGGGGGTGTCAGTATGAGTGCACCGTTAATTGAGGTGAATAACCTTACCAAGTTTTTCGACCTGGGCGGAGGAACAACGCTCAAGGCGGTAAATGATATAAGCTTTGCTATTCAAAAAGGTGAAACGGTTGGTGTGGTTGGTGAATCCGGCTGTGGGAAATCTACGGCAGGCCGCACGATCATGCGGCTCTATGAGCCGACTAGCGGAGGAGTCTCCTTCGAAGGTCAGGACATCTACAAGCTTAAGGGCTCTAAGCTAAAAGGATTACGCCGCGATATGCAAATGATATTCCAAGATCCATATGCATCGCTTAACCCGCGTATGACGGTAATGGATATCATTGGTGAAGCGCTCGATATTCATAAGCTAGCGTCTAGCCGCAAGGAACGTAAGCATAAGGTTGAAAATCTGCTTGATCTGGTTGGTCTTAATCCCGATCATGCTACACGTTATCCGCATGAGTTCTCAGGTGGTCAGCGTCAGCGGATCGGCATTGCCAGAGCACTTGCGGTTGATCCTAAATTTATTATTGCGGATGAGCCGATCTCAGCGCTTGACGTTTCCATTCAAGCGCAGGTCGTCAACTTGTTGCAGGATTTGCAGCGCAAAATGGGCTTGACCTACTTGTTTATCGCGCATGACCTATCTATGGTTAAGCATATCAGCGACCGTGTAGCGGTTATGTATCTTGGCAAAATCGTAGAGCTTGCAGAAAGCAGCGAACTTTACGCTAATCCGGCACATCCGTATACACGTGCGCTTCTGTCGGCAATTCCGATCCCTGATCCGGAGATCGAAGAGTCGCGTGATCGCATTGTGCTTACCGGTGATTTGCCTAGTCCAATCAAACCTCCTTCCGGCTGCCAATTTCACACTCGTTGCCCGATTGCAACGAACAAGTGCAAAGTGGACGAGCCTAAGTTGCTGGACGTGAAGAAGAATCATTTCGCAGCTTGTCATTATGCTTAACAAATAGATGGAATAACAAACAAGCCGAGAGGGGTCGTTGCGATCCTCTCGGCTTGTTTTCATTGGCGAGCATTAAACATATCTTAGCAGCAAAAGAACTTACGCCGCCAAAGACGGGCAAGTCCGTTTATACTTGTGTGTATCTGAAACAAGTCCTGATGGCTGCGGAATAAGAGTGCTTAGTAGAGTTGAATAGAAATACATTGTTGCTTTGTTTGGATAACAATTGAACTAACAACTAAAGATCACGGATACGTGGTAATATGTGACTATGACAGTGATTTTAAGGAGGATTTTATGATTCAATATTTACCATTATTGTTGATTGCTTTTTTTGTTGTCATAGTCGTAACTGCTGCTGTTAAGTCGAGAATATCTAACCGAAGCGCTAACCGTAAGGGCAGTCGTGGAAGGAGCTCCTTTGGAAAAACGAGCGGGTTCGCTATGTGGCCCAAAGCTAAGCTTCCCGCTGCATTAGGTGTTCCTTACGATCATCCCGCTCGCGCAGCGGCTGAGAGGCTGGAAGCCGCGCTTGGGCTAGATTTTGAGAGCCGAGTAAAAGATCGTGTGTTGAAGGAGTATCCGCGAATCACCGATAAGGTATGGGATTGGACTTGGTTTGAGCTTAAGCGTTATTTTTTGATGTGCGGTATATTGCGCGGTGTGCCGATGTATAGCTCTCCAGCGGATGCAGTGTGGCATGAGATGCTCATGTTCAYCAGAGAGTATGAGCAGTTCTGCTCCAGCTTCTGCGGAGAAATGATACACCACGCGCCTCACGCGCCAGGCGTTCAATCGGAGCAAGGAGAGCGGGCGTGGTTCGATTGGGCATATGGAGAGTTGTTCACTCAGGCTCCTGCCAGCGGGAGGATATGGGGAGCGTTCTACCGGACTAAGATGCCGCAGCATAGGCTTACGGCTCTCGCTAATTGGAACGAGGCCGAAATACGCGAGCAATGGTTTAATGCCAAAACAACAGCGCGTTATGCAGACTTAAGCAATACGGCAGACTATCTGATTGATCGTGCTCAATCACAGCTGCTTGCTACTAAGGAGAGCGGATCTTCATATGGCGGCAATATCCGGACAAAACGAAGCTACGGCTATGAGCCTGCTGTCGGTGCTACCGGTATGCTGTCGGGCTTGCTGATTTATCATTCTCTGTCTAATTCAAATGATTTTGTGAGGCAAATGGATCAAGTACAAACAGCGGAGCAGCGAAAAGCGAACGATAGCGGTGGTTCAACCTATGGCTGCAGTGGTTCTATAGGTGACGGAAGAAATGATGATAGAGGAGGGAATGACGGCCATTCAGGCAGTGATTCTTCAGGCGGAGGAGATAGTGGCGGCTCGTCATGTGGATCTTCGTGCGGCGGGGGCGGCTGCAGCAGCTAAGAATGATATTATGCTAACTGCCTCATACTAACTTTATAAG